>PWSL01000363.1 GCA_003563255.1 Desulfonatronospira sp.
AAGGACCCGGACTGTGAGGAAGTTCAGGAAAGATTGAGGGAACACGGTTTTCTTCCCGGAGAATGGATCAGACCACTGGATGAGGTGCGTTTGGATATCAGGAGATTGATTCTGCAAAACAAGCAGAGGCAGGTCCGCGAACTGGCCTTTAAGGAGTTGAAGGACAGGTATGATGCGCTTATTCACTAAAAATTCCCCGGACTGCATGCTTTTTCTGTTTTGTTTTGCCCTGGCGCTGATCGTTATTTCCGGATGCACTCACGAAGAACAGGATAAGGGCACTGATCTTGCAGTTGATTTTGATATTGTCTTTTCCGGGGACAAAGATTCTGACTGGCCCGATTCCAGGCTTGAGGAACGCTTTACAGATTACTGGGCTCTGCGCTTTAAGGGGGATGCCTACGGGATATACCGGATGGAAGCCCCATACTTACAGGCGCTGATCCCTGAAGGGCAGTACCGCAACTATGTCCGCGGCACAGCCAGAAACACACTGAGCAAAATTGAGATCTTTGACATATCTTTGCGCAGCGACAATTTTGTGGAGATCTCCATGACGCTGCATTTTGTCACCGACGGCGGCCGGGAGCAAAGCACCTGCAGAAGAGACCGCTGGGTGAAAACAGGAGAGGAATGGCATCATGTGATCCGCGATCCGCTTTTCTTTCCTGCGGCCAGTTAACGGGGAACAAGATCCATTACACAGATGGATCATTCCAAATAAAAAATTTAATTTAAAGGAGGTGAGCATAAAACTGATGGCAAAATTTCGTGTTGAACTGTTTGGAACGATTGTTTTTACCTGAACCGCTTGCCAAAGGAGGAAGCAAAACATGAGAAAAGTCAAAATTCTGCTAATCGGCATGCTGGTCATGATGCTGTCCGGGACTGCCTGGGCTGCCAGCTATGATGACCACGTCAAGATCGCGCCCAACAACCAGGGCGATGTACTGATTTTCCCTTTTTATGCCGCGATTGACGGCGGATTTGAGACCAAGCTGACCGTGGTCAACACCAGCAGAACCGAATCCACCGTGGCCAAGGTTGTTGTGCGCAGCGAAGTTTTCAGCCAGGAACTGCTCGACTTCCTGATCTATCTCTCCCCGTCGGATGTCTGGACCGGCACTCTGAGATGGGACGCGGCCAAAGGCGGTCCGGTCCTGTTCAGCGATGACGACAGCATTCTGGTCGCTCCCGCCACTTTTGCCACTCCGGACAACCCTGTCAATCAGCCCCTGGTTCCCGCCGCGGGAGGAGGCGACAGCAACATGATGGGCTATGTATATGTGATCAATGCTGCTACTGCCGAACTTGTTGATGATGGCGCTCCCGGTTTAAAGGTCAGAAAATCCAGAATCCTGGATTGGTATCAGCCATTAGATGACATAGACATCGTAGCTAATTATCCGCCGCAGAATATCCTGGCCGGGTTCATGGATTTCAATGTCAGGGATGCTTTCCTGACTTCCGGGCTGAACGCCGTGACATTGCGCGACTATGTAAGCGAGCAGAAGCTGACCGTTCGCTTCCCTACCCTGCTCGGTGAAGTGGCCCAGAACAACCGGCTTGAAGTTGAAGCGGTCCTGAGCAAGCTCGATGTCTCAATGCCCTATGTGAACACTGATGAAGATGTAACTCTGCATTTTTTCACCTTTCCGACCAAGTATCATTATGATGCGGCACTTAGAGACGAAGATCCATTAGGACCATTTTTTCGCCAGAATGCTGACGCTGACTTCTGCGTCAAATTCGCTTACGAAGCTTACGATCTGCAGGAAAATAAAGTGACCGATCCTTCCCCGATTTTTTCACCAACTCCTCCGGAAGATATCAGCCGTTTCTGCAGGGAGCTGAATTGGGTTGACTCCATGCAGTTTGCCTTTGAAGAAGGCTTCACCAGGTATGACTTTATGGATCCTGTAACAGGTGGGTTAAACGAGTCTGGAGAACCTTTAACTTATACTGGAGCACCGGTCATTCCCATGCAGCTCAATCTCGGCCAGACCGGACTGTCCATGAAGTACGGGGCCTGGACTGATGGAATTGTAAAAGGAACAATTGATAGATTTGATGTGGAGTTTTTCGATTATCATTATTCAGATACTCCCAACCATAATTACTTTGATTATTTAAATGACTAAACTCTTTTAACCTTGACCTCTGCCGGGGCTGCAGCCCCGGCAGAGGATTTACAGGTTTTTGAGACAGGCAACAGATAAAAGTGCTGTTAGCATAGCTGAAAAAACCTGCTGCAATGCAGAGTTACACCCAGGGAACAGTGTATTTCCTTTTTCATTCTAAAGATAAAAGCTCATATTCAACAAATTACAAGACCGTTTTTTATACTGGTAAATTATTTTTAAAACGCTACTGAATTGGATACAATGGCACATTTGGTGCATAATAATAGAAGCTTATTAAACTCGTTGTCTGAATTTTTTATATGGAGGCTAAAATGATTGTCGGAAAATCCGATATATTATGTCGATGGCCAAAATTTTTATCAAGTTTAACGATATTATTTTTTGCTGTATTCCTGATCCCGGGAATAACTTTTGCTCAAAACGAATATCCGCCATTGAAGTCAGTATCAGAAAAATTTTCTTGGCCCGAGCCAAATACAGGAGTCCATAGAGTCATATTTCCTTATACGCTCCTAGAGCCTCCTTCTGTTGACGGTTCAAAATTCAGCATATATGTTCCGGCTGGTACACGGCTTGTTTATTTAAGCATTGGGGCCAGCCGGGAAGCGACTCTTACAGTCAGATCCCAAATCCCGGAAATTCCCGATCGAACTGTCAATGTAGATTATGGTGGTCTACACAAGTATCAAGTCATTGATAATGTTCACATTGACACTGCTGACTGGATCGGGGGCAGGTGGGTCTTCTTTGAATACAGTAATGGTGCACGGCCTATATACTATCACTCGGCCTATAAATATGTTGACACGAATCATCCCTCCTATACCCCGCCGTCCGAAGATGATCCTGTACCTCCGGAATCCTCCCCGCCTGTAAACGACACACCGCCTGCAGATGACTCGCCGCCGGAAAACGGCACCCAGCCGGAAAACGGATCTTCTCCAGACAATGGGTCCGGATATGTACCCCCTGATAACCCCTTTGACAGAATCGGCGACAGGCAGCCTCCCTTTGGAGGCGGCGAACAGCCACCTGAGCACACCCCGGTGGTATTGGAGGCCGCAGGTCCCGAGCCACAGAAGATATCCGCCGGAGAATTATCACCGGAAGATTACCTGATGCCCAAAGTACATTTAAACGACAATTTGATGCCCAAGGGAGCTGACAGCGGCATATCAGGCCATGGCTATGCAATGCTTAAAATCAATGAAGTGATGTTTATTTTAATTGAAGACTCTTTGGGGCAGCCGATATTGATGCCCGCGAGTGAGGTGGGGTTCAGGCCCTATTGCCTGAATCAACATGTTGATCTTTCGGAAAACATATGGGAGTGCACCGCTTTCGGAATCCTTCAGGATTTCTTATCCTCAAACGGGTTAGGCCCCTCAAGTCTGGCTGATATGTATAGTGATGGACATGATATAATATTTTATGTCGGTTTCGCACCAAAGGGCAATATTGACAATATTCAAATCGCGGCTTTTCAGATAGTGCCTTAGCCATCAGTTTATGCAGTGCGTGCATCCTCTGTCGAACAAGGCGATCCACTGGATCGCCTTGTTTTTGTTTGGTGCGACCGGAACCTTGTTCGAGCCGCTCTAATTTTCAGGAATCCTGTTGCAGGGCAATTATTTGTTTTATATTTTATGAATGAGGTCTGGAGAAAATGGCGGACTCGGCCGGAAGCGCTTATTCTTCCTTGCTCACAGATAATAGTTTGGATATGTTTTAAATAAATGATCAAAAAGTCTTACAGCCTTGGGATCAACTTCAGGTTGGGATTTACTCCTCTGCTTTCTTTGATCAGACACAGAAGTCTGCTCAAAGGTTTTGTATCCAAGGAAATACGAGGACGCTTCGCTGGCTCCATGGCAGGCATGGCCTGGACTCTTATTCACCCTCTGGCCTTGATCGCGGTCTATACTTTTGTATTTTCCATTGTCTTGAGGATCAGTGTAACCCAGGAGGAAACCGGCACGGACAATTTTATAATTTTTTTTCTGGCAGGAATGCTGCCCTGGCTCATATTCTCAGACAGCCTTATCAGAGCGACAGGAAGCCTCACAGGCAATTCCCAGCTGATCACCAAGGTGGTTTTTCCGGTGGAACTCCTGCCCGGTTCATCAGTTGTGGCCGCCACCATTACTCACGGGATCGGACTGGCATTATTTCTGGGCTACCTGGCCCTTACAGGTCATGCCAACACCCACTGGATTTTCATCTTTCCCCTAATGCTGGTGCACTTGGTCTTCACCTGGGGCCTGGCTCTTTTTTTGTCCGCGTTGTGCGTGTTCATCAGGGATGTGCAGGAACTGGTGGGCATAGTGATCATGGTCTGGTTCTTTACCACTCCGATCCTTTACCCGGTGTCTTTTGTGCCCGAGTGGGTCAGGGAATTCATTTTGTACAATCCCATGGCCATACTCATCCTTTCATATAGAGATATTGTTTTGCTGCACAGGTTTTATCCGTCTGATTTCCTGATCCTGTCTTTTATTGCCTGCGCCTGCTTTCTGCTAGGGTCCTGGTTTTTCATGCGCGCCAAACCAGCTTTCGGGGATGTTCTTTGAAAAGCTTTTGAAAATACCAATGACTGGGACATGGATAAAAAGTACTGGAAAGACATAATGCTTGAAGCTGCTGAAATAGATTTCAAGGAGCCGCTGCCTGTTCCTGACGAGGAATTTTTGAATGTATGGTCATCCCATTATGCCGCAGTATCCCGCCTGACCAGGCCCGGGAATAAAATTCTGGAAATGGGCACGGGTTATGCTGTTCTGGCTGCAGGGCTGGGCAGACAGAGCGGTTCTCGAGTCCTTGGGCTTGAACATCCATCCAGGGCTTATTTTTTTTCAGAGGAATACCTGGATTTTTTAAGACGCAGCAATGTAACCCTGGTGGGAGCTGATTTCAGAGAAGGCCTGCCCTTGAGGCCGGAATCGGTGAGCCAGGTTTATTGCTGTGATGTCCTGGAACATCTTGAACCCGATCTGGCCGTACAGATCCTGTTTGAAATCAACAGGGTTCTGACTTCAGATGGAGAACTTATCCTCTCCACTCCCAATTTGAACAGATTTTCCAACATGATCAGACTATTGAAAGGACATACGGTCAATCCACCCATTGATTGCGGGCGGTATGGACGGACATGCGGACACATCAGGGAATTCTCGCCACTGGAGATGTATACATTTCTGCAAAGAGCAGGCTTTAATACACTGCGCTTCAGGTATGAGTTGAATCCTTTTTTCACGGCACACGCCTTTGGAAATGACAATGTCTGGAGCAACAGCCAGGCTGGATGGATCAACCGGTTGACCAGATTATCCTACCTGGTTTTTCCCCGGCTTGGGGATGAAATGTATATTCTGGCCCGTAAAGATAAAGCAGTCAAAGCATGACGAAAATCCTTAAGAACCATAACATGTATCGGCAGGGTACGCGGCCGGAGATGCTGACGAGCATAACTGTCCAGGACCTTAGCAAAGTTTATAAGTTGTATTCCAGACCCTCGGACAGACTATTGGAGGTGCTGCTCAGAAAGCCCAGGCATCAGGCTTTTCACAGTCTGAACAGGATTTCCTTTCATGTATCCAGAGGTGAATCCCTGGGCCTTATCGGGGACAATGGAGCCGGAAAAAGCACCTTGCTTAAGATTCTGGCCGGCACACTCAGTCCCACTTCAGGCAGCATTGATGTCCGGGGCAGGGTGGCCGCCCTTCTGGAGCTGGGTGCGGGCTTTCACCAGGAGTTCACCGGCAGGCAGAACATCTACCTGAATGCGGCCCTGCTGGGGCTGTCCGAAACCGAGATCCGGTCCAGGGAGAAAGACATTCTTGAGTTTGCTGAACTGGGGCAGTTCATTGACAGGCCCATCAAGACTTATTCCTCGGGCATGGTGGTCAGGCTGGCCTTTTCCATCGCTACCAGTGTAGATCCTGATATACTGGTCATTGACGAGGCCTTAAGCGTTGGAGATCAGTATTTTCAGAAAAAAAGCCTGGAACGCATGCTCCATTTCAGGGAACAGGGGAAGACCATTGTCTTCTGCAGCCATTCAATGTATACGGTCAATCTATTGTGCAACAGGGTGCTCTGGCTGGAACAGGGCATGGTCAGGGAGCAGGGCCTCAGTACGGAGATTACAGCCAATTATGAAAACTATCTGAGGTTGAAGTCTGCTCCGGAGATAAAGGCAGATCCGGAAGAGCCGAACGAAAACAACAATACGACCAAGTTTGTCAGGTCGGTTTCTCTGAACGGCAGCCTTGAACACCTGTATCACAGCTATAAACAGGACCTGAATATCTTGGTGGAGATCGAAAGCCTGGACGATCAACCTTTTGCCCTGGCCCTGGGGATTAAAAGAAACGACGATCTGGTCTGCCATGCAGTGAATCTGGCCCGCGACGGAAACAGGATATTTTGCAAAAAGGGTCTGACCAGGGTCTTGTTCAGCTATCCGGGGCTTCCGCTCATGCATGGTGAGTATTCGGTGCTGGCTTTTGTCCTGGATGAATCCGGACTGTATTGTTATCATAAAAAAAGTTCGCCCGGGCTGACCATTGTACCGCCCGCGGATTTCCAGTTTGAACTCGGCCTGCTGGACCTGGAGTACCGATGGGAAGTGCTGCCGGATCAGGCTTTGCAGTGAAATGGCTTCCGATCTATAGGCTTAAGGGAGCACGGAAGTCTGAAAAAAGCGTGGAACTCCGAACACGGAAGGCAAGATGTTGAAAAAGTTATCCATTGCCTTTCTTCTTGAATCAACGGTTTTGTGCGGCGGAGTCAAGGTTGTGTTCAATCTGGCTGCCGCCTTGTCCGAAAGGGGTCATCTTGTCCGGATAATTAGCAATGAGCCTTTTCCGGACTGGTCTGTGAATCGATTAAATTTTTCAGCAAACGATCCTTTTGATAAAAGTGCCAGTGCCGGTTTCGACCTGGCAGTGGCCACAACATACAGGCTGGCCCAGGCGCATTTCAAAGACACAGGGCCGGGAAAACTATTGCATCTGGTGCAGGGATTTGAGGGCGATTACCAGGAATGCAGAGCCTTCCTTGGGGATATAAACCGGGCCTATCAATTGCAGATTCCTAAAATCACCATCTCCCGTGATTTGGCCCAAAGACTGTCAGGGCGTTATCCTGAAAATATTTTTTTGCCAGTAGGTCAGGGTCTGGAGAATGATTTTTTTTATCCGTCCCGCAACTGGGAACAAAAAGTCCTGAAAGATCCATCCGCGTTATTCCTGGTTGGCCCTTTTGACGTTTCCATAAAGCAGATAGAATTGGGACTTAAAGCATATGATTTATCTCTCAGGAAGTTTCCGGATTTGAAGCTTGTGCGCATATCCACCGTAGATACCAGGCTTCGAGAGGAAGCGATTGTGGGCAGGATCAGTGAATATCATGTACATATCCAACCAAAAATGATCGGAGATATATTTAGAAGAAATAATGGGTTGCTTCTTGCGCCGTCCAGCCATGGAGAAGGGTTTGGCTTGCCTGCTCTGGAAGCCATGGCCTGTGCAGTTCCGGTAGTGATGAGCGACATACCCAGTTTCAGATCCTTTGCGCAGCCTCAAGATTATGCCAGGTTCGTCCGACACGACGATCCAGAAGATATGGCACTGGGGATCTGTGAGCTGATGGCTGACATGGAAAAAAGAAGATATCTGATGCAAAGAGGACTGCAAGTATCAAGAAACTACTGCTTTAAGCGCATGGCGGAAAGCTTTGAAAAGGTGGTCATGGAAAGCAGTACAAGTCAAATGAAAATTAGGTAATAAAAAAAATCCGGATAAAATGGATCAACAACAAATAAGCAGTTCCAAGCAGATAGGTTAATCAAAACAAATTTGAACATGAAATCATGACTGAAAAAAAAATAAATTTTCCCGGAGAGATAATTCTGGAGATAACCAATGCCTGCAACCTGCGCTGCCGCTATTGCCATTTTCATTCCCTCCAAGCTGTCCGCAGAAGAAAAATTGGATATCTGCCCAGAAATATTTGGGAAAAGGTTCTCCGTGAACTGGAAGAACAAAAAGATGCGGTCACTTTAATGACCCACGGAGCCGGAGAGCCTTTGCTGCATCCGGATCTTTTGGAAATTTTGCAGCGGGCTCGAAGAATACCCAATCTAAAGCTGGGATTCATGTGCAATGGAATGCTTCTGAATGATGAGTGGTCAAGAAGGCTCGTAGAGCTGCAGGTGGACTTCATAGCTTTCAGCATAGACGGAACAGATCCGGTCACTCATGACTTTTTTCGACACAAAGCCAATTTGAGCAGAATAGAACAAAACGTTTTTTCTCTGATCCGGGAAAAAGAACGCCAAGGCTCTGCCCTGCCTCAGCTGAGTTTCAACATGGTCAGTTATCCGGAAATTGAGCATCAGGTCCCCGGGTATGTAAACAAATGGCTGCCCTATGCCTGCGGGGTCAACGTGTCCAGGTTCAGACCTGTGGGATCAAGAAGACTGTGGAATGGAGCGGAACCGCTTGAATTCAGGCCCTGTCCCCTGCTTTACAGGCAGATGGTGATCGGGGCGGACGGTCGAGTGGGGCTGTGCTGCGAGGACATAAACCTGGAGGTTCAGGCGGGTTCAATCCCTGGGGACAGCATCAAGACTATTTGGAATCATAGCCCTGTACTCGGAAAATACCGCCGGCATCATGAAAATGGGGATGTCAAGGGGCTTGCGTTGTGCCGGGATTGCCATATCTGGGCAGGGAACATTCCCATAACCGATCAAGAGGTCATTATTGAGGGCGTCCGAGCCAGGTTAACGACCACTCATGCCTACCAAGCTTATCAAAAGATATTTTGAGGGTTCAAGATTCAATGCTCAAGGTTCGTGACAGGTTAGTCCATTGCAGTTAAGGAAGGGACTGTCCCTCGCTGGGGGAACAGTTTAATCTTCAACCTTGAACATTGAACTTTGAACACAGCCACAAAGCAGATACATGCACAAAGATGACTCGCTCACAATATGTTGGCCTCAGCTCCCGGCCCCAGGGATTGAGGAGGAAGCTTATTGTTACCGGTTTTGTCGCGAGTACAGCCAAAAGAAATGTTTGCAGTCAGAACCTGCTCTTGTCTGGATGGATTACAGCCCCGCGCAGGAACTGGACTGGCTGCTCCAGAATTGTTCTGCCCAAAAGATCCTGCTGATCACCAATCCCAAAATCCTGATGAATGCTTCGGCCCTGCAAAGACTCTCCAGACTCCTGGACCGGGGTTATGCAGCCTGCGGTCCGGTTTTTAATCTGACCGGCCTTCAAAAACAGCAGGCTGACCTGCCTGCGGTTTACCTGAATCTGAGCACCTACGAGGAGATACTGCAGCTTATGGCTCATGAACCGGGCCTGGATTCTGTCAGGGTTGACCGGCTGGATCCGGCCTGTGTACTGTTTGCCCGCAGCTATCTGCAGGGCCTGGACCAAAAAATCCGGCTCAAGGAGATGGCTTTGCAGGCGGCTGACAGCTCTGCCGGTTCCATGGCTGTGGAGCTGAAGAGCCTGGTGCACAACTTTGGGGATTATTTTTCCGCTCAACGTGACGATTTAATCCGCCTGGCGCCCCTGGAGTGCAGGCGGGTGCTGGATGTGGGCTGCGCTGCGGGGGAATACGGCAAAGGTTTAAAGGAAAAGATTCCAGAAGCTGAGGTGATCGGGATAGAACTCGATGCGGACATGGCCGGGCTGGCTGCGGCCCACTACCGGCATGTCCTGGTGCAGCAGGTGCAGGAAGTCGAGTTTGCCGAGCCTTTTGACCTGATCAATTGCGGAGACGTACTGGAGCACCTCCAGGATCCCTGGACTGTGCTGGACAAGTTGTATTCCTTGTTAGCCAGGCAGGGGATTCTGGTAATCAGCCTGCCCAACGCAGGACACTGGACCATAGTCCGGGATCTCTTGCAGGGCAGGTTTGAATACGTGCCCTGGGGGCTTTTATGCATAACCCATGTCCGCTGGTTTACTGAAGAGTCAATTCGCAAGGCATTGGAAGATGCCGGTTTTGAGATAGAGGTCTTTGATCGTCAGCAGATAGAACCAACTCCCCAGGGCAAGGAATTTATACAGAAAATGATAGAACAGGGCTATGGGGATGAGACCTCGCTGTTGAGTAATGAATTTTTGATCAGGGCCCGCAGGAAATGAAAATATCAGCGGTCATAGTCAATTACCATACCGAGCATTTGTTGCCGGATCTCCTGCGGTCCCTGTCCGGTGAGGATCTTCTGCAGGAGATCATTATCGTGGACAACAGCGGCGGGCTCCAGGGCCGGCTGTCAGATTTTGACGCTCCGGGGCTGCGTTTGCTGAGCAACCGGAACAACATCGGCTTCGGGGCCGCAGTGAACCAGGCTGCTCAACAGTCACTCAACAGATGGCTTTTACTGTTCAATCCGGACATGCTGCTGCTGCCGGGCTGTGTAAGAAATCTGCTTGCGGCTGCTAGAAAGAATCAAGCACCTGTGGCCGGGCCCCGCTTTTACTGGGACGAGGATAAAGTATTCAAACTGCCGCCGGCCACGGGCCAGAGCTGGTGGTTTGCCCTGGCCAGAGGTTGCGGGGTCAGACACAGGCTGGATGCGGAGCTCTTTACTTTTTACTGGACCCTGCGCCATGACCGGTTCTGGCAGATGCAGGATCCTTTTTACGAGCCTTTTTTGTCCGGGGCCTGTCTTTTGCTGGACCTTGAACAGATCCTGTCCATGGAGCAGGCATTGTTTGACGAGCGTTTTTTCCTGTACTTCGAGGATACCGATCTTTGTGCCCGGATGTTCAGCAGAGGTTTGAGACCATTGTGCGTTCCCGCGGCAGAGGCGGTCCATTTCTGGAACCAGTCCCCGGGACAGAACAAGGTACAATCAATGCATGAGGCGGGTCTGGCTTTTTGGGATAAGTACTATCAGGCCCGGCCGAAAGAGGTGAATATGCCCCGGGGGCATGCAGTGGATTGCCCGGATCTGGGGGAAATTTGCCAGGGGCATGCATTTGAATGTCCGGAGCCCATTGTTGACGGCCCTCTCTATTTCGAGTTTGCTGTGGACCCCTTGTTCGTGCCTTTTGCACAGGCGGAAATGAGTGGGGCAAAATTTTCTTTTCCAAAGACTGTCTGGGAGAGGTTGGCTCCCGGAGAATACTATACCAGAATAAGATGTCCTGTATCCGGTGAAAAGGCCTGCTGGAAATGGAAAAAAGAATAAGCACGTCCAGCGGCGATTTTTTGATCAGGCCCTATCAAAACGGGGATGAGCAGGGTGTCCTGGATCTGTGGCGCAATTCTTTCGGCCGGGATCTTGATTGTTCTCTGTGGCGTTGGAAATATCTCTTCAACCCCTGGGGCAGACAGATCATGCTGTGTTTGATCGAGGAGAAAGAAGCAGTGGTCATGTTCGCCGGTCTTCCCTATAAAGCCCAATGTATGGACCAGGAATGCACCGTGACCCATGCAGTGGACAACATGTCCCATCCCGCATACAGGGGCAGCATCAGCGGCAAAAAAGGCTTGTTTGTTCAAACTGCTGAAGTTTTTTTTAGAAAATTTGCCGGGCCTGACCGATCGGCTTTTGTCTATGGCCTGCCAGGAGAGCGCCATTTCAGGCTGGGCAGCCTGCTGCTTGGTTATAGACAGCTGCAGGGGGGTATAGCTTATATGGAGGCCGAAACCAATGCGTTGGTGGGAAAGCCAAAGCTGTTTTCCGGTCGAATCGAGACAGTGCATGCTGGTCATGCAGTTCTGGACAGACTGGTCAGGAAATTGCGCAGTCAATATCCTTTTGCCGTGGTGCGCGATGGGAACTTCATGCACTGGAGGTTTGCACAGCACCCATTGTATAATTACGAGATCTGGCTTCACAGTTCATTCTGGGGCAAAAGCCCCAAAGGTTATGCTGTACTTCGAGTGCAGCAAGACCAGGCGGTGATTGTGGACATGTTGCTTGACAATCATAAAAAGACGGCCAACGATTTCTGGACCAGGCTGGCTTGGCAACTGAAAGATCGGGGGATTAAAAAACTTAAGACCTGGCTGCCTGGAAATCATTTCCAGGCGGGACTGCTCAAGGACTGCGGCTTTGCAGAGCAGCGTGAGCCTCTTGGCATTGTTCCCGCGGCCGTGGCGGAAAATTTCCATCCCGGACTGGATTTTTCCTGGGCTGCCCGGAATATATACTACACCATGGCTGACGGGGATTTGTTCTGAGCAGGGATTTAACAGAAATTCATGACCTAACAGAGCCTGGAATATATATGCTGGAAGAACATCAATTAATACCATACGAGCCTTCTGATATCCCTCCCGGACCCTGGCTGGTCTTTGCTCCGCATCCGGACGATGAGACCTTCGGCATGGGCGGGAGCATTGCCCTGGCCTCCAGGCAGGGGGTGCAGGTCCAGGTCGTGGTTATGACCCGGGGTGAACTGGCAGGCGATCCTGAAGAGCGCCTTCATGAATGTCTGGATGCAGGCCGGGTGCTGGGCATAGACCAGCATCACTTCTGGTCCATTGCTGATCAGGGTTTAAGCAAGGCTGAGATTGCCTGGAGCGATTTAAAGGCTGTGATTGATCCCTTGCAGCCAAATACAGTTTTCTTGCCCGGGATACAGGAATTCCATCCGGATCACCGGGCTGCGACCCGGATCGTTTTGAATCTGCTGCAAAATGGGTCTTACCAGGTCAGTGTCTGGCTCTACGAAATCAGCCGTCAGAACGAGGCCAACCTCCTGGTGGACATTACCCCTGTGCTGGAGGTAAAGACACAGGCCATTCAATGTTATGCGGGCCAGTTGGCTCAAGTTGATTATCAAGATATGATTTTAGGTATCAATCGGTCCCGTTCTTATACCCTCGGTCAGAATATCACCCATGCAGAAGGTTTTTGGGCAAGCATCAGTGCTCTGGATCTGCTTAAGGAGCTTGAGCATAGATTCAGAGGGTATTTACCAGGATAATCGTAGTTATCTTGACAGTTCAAAGTTCAAGGTTCGTAACAGGTTAACCCATTGCCGGACATTGCCGGACAGGGACAGTCCCAGCAGGCGATCACGCCCAGGGCGTATTAACCTGCGGAAGTTTGTGCCAGCGCGTAATCTGCCTGCATCTATGGTGTGCATCGCTCAGCGAGGGACAGTCCCCTGCAGTTGTCGGCCAGTAAAAAAGGTCTAACCTGTTATAAATCAGGAAGTTTCGAATGAAAAAAGTTTCAGTGATCGTTCGCACCAAGGATCGACCCCAGCTTCTGCATGAGGCATTGCAAAGCCTGGCCTTGCAGGAACAGGACGGTATGGAGGTGGTAGTCATCAACGATGGTGGCTGCGAGGTCAAGGAGGTTATTTCCAGCTTTTATACTGAGCTGGATATAGTTTATCAATACCTTGTGCCGGGAAAAGGCAGGTCTCAGGCCGCCAATGCCGGTATTAAAATGGCTCAGGGCCAATGGATCCTGTTTCTGGATGATGATGATCTTTATCTGCCTCAGGGCATATCTGCTTTAATGGCTGAGGCCTTGGACGAGCACACGGTGATTTATGGCCAGGTAACGGCCAACCTGTATCAGAATCAGGACAATCGCTCCCATCCTCAGTTGATTCGCCGATTTGGTCGCCCTTTCAATATCTATTTGCTCTATTTTGAAAATTTTATTCCCATGATTGGTTGCCTTTTTCCTGCCCGGTTGCTGGAATTGGTACAGGGATTCGATCCTGGAATCGAATGCTTTGAAGATTGGGACCTCATGCTGCGTTTGAGCAAAGTGGCGCGGTTTCGTTTTGTTGATGTTCCGGTGGCGGAGTACAGGGTGTTTGAGCATGGATTTATCATCGACCAAGGGGCAGGCAATTTGCAGCGTCAAGTCCGGGCTTCTATCTATAGCAAGCATTGGTCATTGTTTAATCCCGACGCATTGAGCTTTATGCACTATTATCTGAAGACAGACTTTATTCCACAAGAACTTGCCTTTGAAGCCAACCGGTTTTTGAATCGAATTCAGCAGCTTGAGCAGGAGAAGCAGGGCGCGGATGCCTATGCCAGGCAGCTTGAGCAGGAGAAGCAGGGCGCGGATGCCTATGCCAGGCAGCTTGAACAGGCCAATTTCCACCTGGAAGATGCACTGCGCAGTTTACGGGAAGATACTCTCCTGAGTTTCAGCCAAGTGCTGGTATCTATCATTATTGTTAATTATAACGGCATAGAGCATCTAAAAACCTGTTTGCCTGCATTAATGCGTACACAAAAGGTACCTTTTGAAGTTCTGGTGGTGGATAATGCCTCATCAGACGGCAGTGTGCAGTGGCTGCAGGAAACATATCCGGAAGTAAAAACAATTTCCATGGAGACCAATCTTGGATTTGGCCGGGGAAATCATCTAGGCGTTGAAAATGCCCGGGGACAGCTGGTTGTGTTTCTCAACAGTGATACTATGGTGGAACCGGACTGGTTATGGACCTTGATTCAGCCATTATATGCAGAACCTGATATCGGAGCTGTTTGCTCCACTTTGCGGCTTTTGGAGCATCCCCAGGTGGTTAACGCCAGAGGTGGTGGGATGACTCGACTTGGGTTTGGATTTGATCATGACTTTGGATTTGTTTTTGAGCAAAGCGCTGCACCAGACAAAAAATCTTACAGGGAGGTTTTGTTTCCTTCAGGTGCGGCCATGGCCATGCGCAAGGACGATTTTGAAGCTTTCGGATTTGATCCTGCATTTTTCATGTACCATGAAGATGTTGATCTGGGTTGGAGAATATGGTTGGCCGGGAAGCGGGTTGTTGCTTGCGATAATTCCCTAGTTTATCACAAATTCGGGGGGACATCCGGAATAACACAGAACTCCCGTTGGCGAGAGATTATGGGCAGCAGACATAATTTGCGCAGCCTATGGAAAAACTACCAATGGCAAAATGCTGCAAAAGTAACGTTTAGGCTTTTGCAGCTCTGGCACCAGGAGAGAGCCTACAGGACTATGGCCGGAGCATTGTTCTGGAACGCCAGGCATGTCTGGGGCACCTGGAAGGAGCGCAGAAAAGTTCAACAAGTCCGGAAAATCCAGGACATGGAACTGGTGCAAAAAGGATTGATTACACAGACGCGCAGACCTCCTGTGTATCCAGATACTTCACACTGTTCATCCCGGATTAAGCCATTGGACTTGATCCCGAACTGTTCATTGCTGCCAGGCCAGTATTCTGCCCTGGGCAGGCTTGGGCCGGGCTGGTATGAACGGGAGTTTGTGGGCAATGCAATGGCCAGGATGACCAGTGGCCGAGCTTCCTGTACCCTGCGTGTTGAGCCTTGCGCAGCAGGTACGGTGCAAATCTGGCTGCATGTGCCAAAACAAATAAGCGCAAAAGAGGTTCGGATTGCATGCAATGATTCTCAGGAAGTATTTTATCCCACCGGTGCATTATGGGATTGCGTAGAGGTGCCTGCCTGCGCAGATGAGCACGGCTTGATTCAGATTTACCTTTCTTCTTCAGTATGGACACCTGCAGAATATTATCACAATAATGACTTGAGAAAAATGGGCTGCGCAGTCAGGGAGCTGCGCTTCGCGCCTCAAAGCGGGGTCAAGCCCAAGAAGCCCATGGGGGCCAGTGTGATTATAACCACCTATAACAGATGGTCGATTTTGAAGCGGACTTTGCAGGCCTTGGGCGTTCAGACCTGCAAGGACTTTGAGGTCATTGTTGTGGATGACGGTTCAGAGGACGGTACTTGGGATGAATTGGCTGCCTGGCAAAAGGCTCATCCTGATCTATTACAGATGAAAGTGGTGCGACAGGAAAATTCAGGACAAGGCCCAGCCAGAAATCACGCCTTGCAATATACCCAAAAGGAGATAGTGATTTTCCTTGGAGATGACATCATCCCTGAGCAGGACTTTGTTGAGCAGCATTTGGCCAGGCATGAGGCATTTACAGAGCCAGTGGCCTTTGTCGGATTCACGGATTGGGCCCGGGAGCAGATTTGGGTCACTCCAAGCATGGAACATGTGAACAAGGAAGGACAACAATTCGGATATCGACACATGCAAGACGGCCAAGATGTGCCGTATACCTGCTTCTATACTTCCAATCTATCCATTCCCAGACACGTCTTGGGCGATAATCCCTTCGATCCGATATTCAATACCTATGGGTGGGAGGATGTAGAGCTAGGGTATCGACTGAGCTTGCGGGGTCTGAGGATTATCTATGCAGCCGAGGCCAGAGCCAGTCATCTGCATCCCATGTCCCTGCTGCAAATTTATGCCCGCCAGATAAAAATAGGCCAGGGTATCCATAAACTTTATGCCCTGCATCCTCTGATGGCTGCAGATAACGTCATGCCCAGGGTGAGATCCGGCACATGGATTAATGTTGCCCACTTCTGTATGCAACCTTTGCTTTATGCGTTGAACACCGCTGATAAACTCAGGTTGAGAATTCCTGGCCGGATACTGGACAAAATGCTGGGGATCGCTTTTTTAAAAGGACTCAGAGGTAGCTCAACCAGTTATTGAGAGAACCATGCCGGATGATCTTAGCCGTTTGGGACAGAAATATCTCCCGGGCTCTTATTGAAGCGGGTACAGGGAAATCATAAAAAGCTGCCCGCTACTTTCTTGAGACACTTTCTTTTACAGATCTCTATTTTTATCAGCCAGCTGCGAAACAGATTACGCTTAATTGGCTCGATGCGGGCCAGTTCCAGCAAGTGGTCCAAGGAAGATTCCAGTTGCCGGCAATAGGATTTGCGCAGTCCCGGTTTGTTGAGAAGAGTTCTGGCTCGGCCCAGGCCGCCTTGTTGAGCGCCGATGGCATTGTTGTCGTGCTGTCTGTAACGTACAAGAGGTGCCCTGACTGGTATCAAGCGCCCCTGTAATGAGGCCAGGCTGGCCAACCACCAGTCATGCAGGGCCTGATCAGGCATTTCCTGTACGAGTTGGAGCATCCTGCGGTTTATGGCGCAAGCGCAGCCCGTGACACAGTTTCTGCGCACAATATGCCTGAAGGAGGTTTTCTCAGGGTTGATTTTGGCCAGGCTCCAGAAAGAAGGGTACACTGTATTCAGCTGGGAATCGGTAACTTCCAGGTCAGAGAAGGCCACCCAGGGTTCTGTGTTCAGGGATTTTGGGACGCTGCTGATCATGGTCTGTATTTTATGGGGCAGCCAATGATCATCCTGGTCAGCAAAAAAGATTATTTGGGCTCGGACGGCCTGGAGCAGGATCTTCAGGGAAGGGGTCAAACCCAGGTTGCCGCCAGGGGTCTTGATCAGCCTGATTCGGGAATCCTTGCGGGCATATTCCTGGAGGATGGCAGGGCTGTTGTCTGTGGAGCCGTCGTCTCGGATATAAAGGGTAAAGTCCTGCCAGGTCTGGCCCAGTATGGAGTCCAGTTGAGGAACAAGGTATGCCTGTCCGTTATGCACCGACAGGATAACCGCCACGCACAACTCGTCTGAAGAACTATTGGGCAAATCTGCCTCGCAGTTTCAAAAGTATGTTCTACGCAACTCTTTGATTTTACTGACTTCTGACTACCGACTACCGACTCCTGGCATGCAAAGAGGTTGATCAGGGAGTACTGTCCGTATTGTCAGCCTTGACCAGTGCCGATGTGTCAGTTAGTGCTGACTTCTGATGGCAATGCCTTTTCAAACATTAATCATCATAAATATAATTTTATGGACCACTTTGTCCTGACACAGAATACTCAAGCTACCCCAGGAACAGCTGTTCCCGCAACATTTTTTCAGGGCATGAGTTTATGAGAGACATGAAAAGCTTCTTCCTGGGATGCCTGCATATTTTCGTCCTGGCAGGCTTTGCCGTGGCCCAGCCCGTCTACGATCTTCTGAGGCAAAACCCTGAGTTCCTGGTATCTCACAGGACCAGTCCTGTGCTCATAATCGGCCTGGTGCTGGTCTTATCTGTAGGGCTTCCCCTGGCCCTTTGTCTGCTGAAGCTGCTCCTGATTCCTTTGGGTCGTGGGCTGCAGCGCGGTTTGCACCTGCTTATCGTCTGCAGCCTGGTTGTGCTGACTTTTTTGCCTCTGGTCAAGCGCCTGTTGCCCGCGGACGATTTCCTGATCCTGGGATTTGCCTTGCTTTCGGGTATTGTGTTTACAGTGCTTTATGCTTTTCTTCGCCCTGTAGGCACTATCGTAAGTGTCCTTACGCCTGCAATTATAATATTTCCCCTGTGGTTTCTGTTCATGACCCCTGTTTCCCGCCTGGTGATGCCTCAGGATGTGCAGGCCTTGAGCGATATTCAAATTAAAGAGCCTGTCCCGGTGATTTTGATAGTTTTGGATGAGTTGAATACCAGGGCATTGCTGGATGAGAGCGGGCGTATTGATCAGGTACGTTTTCCCAATTTTGCTCAACTTGCGGAGCAGAGCTATTGGTTCCCCAATGCAGTTGGTCCACACACGCAGACCATGCATGCCTTGCCGGCTATCCTTACAGGCAGACAGGCCAGGGATGGATTAAACCCCACGGCAGCCGACCATCCCCAGAACCTGTTTACCCTCCTGGGCGGCCAGTATAAAGTCAATGTCCTGGAAGCAGAGACCAACCTCTGTCCCCAGGTTGTTTGCGATCCGGATCTTGCCCTGGCGCAAACCAGGAAAGCTGATACCTTTTGGGCTGACCTGGGCATAATCTATCTGCATATAATTGCTCCACCTGATCAGGCCCGCCGACTGCCTGCACTGGACGGGCAATGGACCGGATTTGCCGGGACGGTTGTTGATCGGGATGATCAAGCTGCTGATCAACCCAGGGGCATGGACCGGCGTGGAGAACAGTTTGAGAGCTTTATTGCAGGAATTGATTCCAGCCGGACTGAGCAACTGCATTTTTTGCATATAATAATGCCACATTTGCCATATGAGTATTTGTCCACGGGCCATAGATACAATCAGGATACAGGCCCTATTTTTCCAGCAGGTATCCGTAATGAATCTTCTGGTTGGTCGCAAAAAGAAACCTTGGTTCATGCTGCCCATGGTAGATACCTCCAACAAGTAGGGTTTACTGATCTTTTGCTGGGCAGGCTGATACAGAAGCTTAAAACAAAGGACATCTACGATAAAAGCCTGGTCATAGTTACTGCGGACCATGGAGTCTCCTTCCAGCCGGGATTTCTCAGGAGGGGCATCACGCCAGAAACCACCAGGGATGTTTTAAAGGTTCCCATGCTGGTCAAATTGCCGGGGCAGGAGCAGGGACAGATCAAAGAGCGGCTTGTCAGTGGCCTGGATATTCTGCCCACTATAGCGGATGTTCTGGAAATTGATCTGCCCTGGGAGGTGCACGGAAGGTCCATGTTCAGCAAGGAAGCATGGCTCAGGGAGGAGATTGAGCTTACAGAGGACTTGACCTTCAAGGACAAAGAGATTGTCGGTTTTCCACGCCTGAAGTGGCAGCTAAAGTATTTCGGTTCCGGAACTTCCCTGGATGGATTGGTAACAAAGGGCCCATTTGAAGATCTGATCGGCAGGGAACTCTCTGAATTGTCATTATACCAGTCGGATGAGTTGCGGTTCCACAGTGAAATGACAGCCCATTTCCGGACTGTAGACCCGGATTCCGGTTTCTTGCCCGCTCTTTTTTCAGGATATATATCCGGCACGGATGAGCTGGATCTGCCCCTGGCAGTGGCGCTGAACAGCCGGATCAGGGCCACTACAACCACTGCAAGGTGGCTCCAGATGGAACGATATTTTACAGCCTTGCTGCCTCCCGGCGCATTTGAGCCCGGAGATAACAATTTACAATTATTCCGCATCAAAGAAGGAAAGGATGAACCATCTCTGGTCAGAATTCTCTGTGCCCAGGAAGCAATGTCCGCAGTGAAGATTCAAAGTCGGACGGATGGCAGGGAAGTTCTGATTCTGGACAAAAAGAATCATGTTTTCATTTCATCCGGACAGGATCAGATCCGCGGGTATGTGGATCATTCGGCCCGGAGAGACAATACCATGCTTATCCGGGGCTGGGCCGGTGACAAACAGTATCAGTCTGTAGAGGCCATCCTTGTTTTTTCCGGGAAGAGACTGTTAGCTGAGACCGGGACTCGAGTACAGAGAAGGGATGTTGCCGAGCATTTTAACCGGGAGTCCATGCTGCACAGCGGTTTCCAGGTGCAGATCCCGTTTGATCCAGAACAGAATGATCCAGGCGATATCAGGGTCATAGCTGTTTCCAAAGACCAAAAGGCCGGGGAACTGCAATGGACGGATTAGTGCAGAAAGATCCTGTACGGAGGAAGAATCATTAACAGAAAACATTCAATTTTGCCGGCCTCATTCAGAGATCCCTGCGGATTCATGTTTGAGCAGGATGGAGTGTTGTACAGGCAGATAAATGAGCAGGGCCGGTCAGATTATGAGCAAATGATGCAGAGCGGTCTTTATGCCCGGCTTACCAGGAATGGATTTTTGGTTCAGCATGAGGAAGTGGCAAAGGAAAAGCTTGGTCTGGACACTGACCAGACATACAGGATTTTGCAGCCGGCAAGAATAAATTTTATCTCCTATCCTTATGAGTGGAGCTTTAGCCAGCTTAAAGACGCGGCCCTGCTTACCCTGGATATCCAGCTCACTGCCCTGGAACACGGCATGACCCTCAAGGATGCTTCGGCCTATAATATCCAGTTTGAGCACGGTCTCCCAATAATGATAGACACTCTGTCCTTTGAAAGCTACCAAGAAGGTCAGGCATGGGTGGCTTACAGGCAGTTCTGCCAGCACTTTCTGGCCCCTTTGGCCTTGATGGCCAAAAAGGACGTGCGGCTGGGCAGGCTGCTCACAAATTACATCGACGGAATACCCCTGGATCTGGCCTGCATTCTGCTGCCCTGTTCCACCAGGTTCAGTCCGGGTCTGGCCTTGCACCTGCACATTCATGCCAGGACCCAGCGAGCTTACAGCGAAACACTCCCAGACAAGAGCAGAGGAAAAAGCAGGGCCAGGGCGGTGAGCAGGACCGGGCTGGCAGGTATTGTCCAGGGACTGCGCCGAACCGTCAATAAACTAAATTGCCGTTTCAGGGCTTCTGAATGGGGGGATTATTACGACTCCACCAATTATTCCCGGGCTGCTTTTGAAACAAAAAGGTCGCTTGTCAGGCAATATCTCGAGACAGTTAAGCCCTCCAGGGTCTGTGATCTGGGGGCCAATACCGGGGAGTTCAGCCGGGTGGCAAGTGAAATGGGGAGTTATACGGTTTCCTTTGATATCGATCCCGTTGCAGTGGATATGAACTACCGGCAGGTCAGGACTAAAAAAGAACACAATCTGCTTCCTCTGCTTCAAGACCTGACTAATCCTGCTCCAGGTCTGGGATGGGAGAGCAGGGAACGCTGTTCATTGATTCAGAGAGGCCCTGTGGATTGTGTCATGGCTCTGGCCCTGGTTCACCATCTGGCTATCTCCAATAATGTCCCCCTGGACAAGCTGGCTTCTTTTTTTGACAAGCTCTGTACTTATTTGATAATCGAGTTTGTACCCAAGCAGGACAGCCAGGTGCAAAGGCTTCTTGCTTCACGCGATGACATATTCGATGCATATGACCAGGCTCATTTTGAGGCTGCTTTCTCGCGTTTTTTCAGCATCAGGCGCTCGGAGGTCATCAGGGACTCATACAGGGTCCTTTATCTGATGAAAAAAATTGAAGGTTAACCCAAGATGTTTATTTTAAAAAAGAGAGATTTTTTATGAGTAAGCTTATTCGACATCTTATGGTTGTTTTTTTATTGACCGGGCTTATGCTTCTGTTTGCCGGCAATGCTTATGCTTATCTGGATCCAGGGACAGGCAGCATGATCCTGCAGGGCATTCTTGGCGGTCTGGCTGCGGCTGTTGTGGTTGCCAGGCTGTACTGGCGCCGTCTTTTATCCTTTTTTGGATTTAGAAAAGATAAACCCAGGGATGAATTGCCGGAGAACAAGGATTCGTCTGACACCGACACACAGACTTACGCTTCAGATGGTAAGTACGGGAGAAAATAACAACCCCTGAGATCGAGGAAAGTTCAGAGTTCAAGGTTGAAGGTTGAAGAGTCAAGCACTGGTACAGCTCTCTGTTTTCCTTTCCAGGGTCTGATACCAGGAGTTATAATTTCCTGCATGTTATATACGGACAGTCAAAGCTCCTTGGATCAATACCCTGTCTTTATTGACTTTGTTTAATCTCCTGACTGTCTGAGATCGTATGTGCCTTTTCAGCCTGAATTTATTGTCTTAACCACGCAAAGTGCGTGGCAGGCCTTGAACCACACGAAGCGCATGGTGAACCTTCTGCCTGTGCGCCGTGCCTGCGGCGCGGCAGACAGGCCTGCTGGCGGCAGACAGGTGAACATTGAATATTCAACTCTATATTATGCACCATATAAATGACCATATTCTCCTCAATAGTAATTTACAAAAATACCCCGCAACAGGTCCATACTGTCCTCAAGGTCCTGGCCGGAAGCAGCCTGGATATACAGGTACTTGTCATAGACAATTCTCCTGAACCGTTGCGCCTTGATCCAGGCATCTTGTCCCGAATTCAGTATATCAAAACTCCGCACAATATCGGGTTCGGCGCAGCTCATAACCTGGCCATGAAAAAATCTCTGGAACAGGGTGCCAAATATCATCTGGTGCTCAATCCGGATGTCTATTTCAACCGCAAGGTGATCCAAGAGCTTTACAATTACATGGAGGCCAATCCCGACGTGGGCAACGTCATGCCCATGGTCTGCTACCCTGACGGGCGCAACCAGTGTCTGGCCAAGCTTATGCCCAGGCCCGGATGGCTTCTGGTCAGACTGTTCCATCCCCTGCTTCCCTCCAGTCTGGTGCAAAAGGTGAACAGGGCATATGAGCTGCATGACCTTGATCTGGATCGTCCGGTCCAGGCGCCGTCCCTGTCCGGATGCTTCATGTTTTTGAGGTGCGACGCCCTGCGCAGGGCGGGGCTTTTTGATGAAAGGTTTTTCCTGTATTTTGAGGATTTTGATCTTATCAGAAGGATCAGCCTGTATTACAAAATTATCTATTATCCCGAGCTTTCCATAAGCCATGATTTTGAAAGGGCCTCGAGGAAAAATTGGTCCGCTCTTCTAACCCACGTTTCCTCTGCTGTTAAGTATTTCAACAAATGGGGCTTGTACGAAGACGAACAAAGAGAGATGCTGAACGAACAGACCATTTCTTTGATCAGCAATAGCAAGTCTGAAAAAAACTTAAAAACACCGGCTGCTCCGAAAAAAGCTCAATTTTAAATCTGGAACGATGCAGCTTTTAATATTTTTGTTGGACTTTACACATGAATAATTTTAAAATATTATGTATTGATTAAAATGAATGTTTCCAGGATGTTGAAAATTATGTTGACATTTGCACGGTGCAAGGAAAGGAGCAGCGCAAAGCTTGATCAGTGCAGCCGGGGATCTCTGAGTTAAAGACATTAGAGTAAACGCGTAAACCTTCAGGAGTCTCTTTATTTGAGATGAGATGCAAAACAAGCATGGGCTTGAAACCATACCTGATTTTACTCCTGGCTTTGTTGGGGGCTGTGTGCATTGCTTTCATGAATATGGGAAATATCCTGCATGCAGGAGACATGGCCGTGAAACCTGATGAACCTGGGGCTTCAGAAAAACAGGAAATCCTGGTTCGATTCAAAAGCCATATCACTGTTCAGGAGGCGGAAAAAATGGCTTGCAATCTGGGCCTGGAAGTAATTAAAGCTTATCCGCCAATGACTGTAACTCAGGGCAGGGTTTTGCTGCTGGTGAAATCCCGGGATCTGACAGGTGAAGAGGTGATAGATCTGCTACGAGACCAGTCTGAAGTGGATCATGCTGAAATCGAAGTTATCAGAAGTATAGAGACAGAATAGCATCAATACGGCTGCTGGCATGTTCTACTTGTCAAAAAAGAAGCCCTTCTCCCGGTCTGGGGGGAAGGGCTTCTCTGTTGATATGAGGTCATGATCAAGAACTAAAAGCCGATGGTGATGGGCGGGAGCGCGGTGATGAACTCACCGGTCATGGGGTTGAGCATGATGGCCGCACCGCCCATAGGCTGATTGGTGGCGATCATGAACACGTCGGCAATGGAGTTGCGGATCCCCCAGTCAGCCAAGGTAAATATCCTCTTTTCAAAGGGGCCTAACTGAACCTGTCTCAGCATGGGGTCCTGACCAAAATCAGTGGCCCAGACATTGACCGCAGTGTTTACCCCGGACCAGTTGGACACAATAATAAATGTTTCCCACTGGAAACCGGGAGGGTTTGTGGGTACAAAAGGAAACCATACAACTCCTGCTATTTTTTCATCCTTGTTATCGTAATGGTCAAGGATATACTGAGGAAGCTTCATCTGTTCTTCCTGGGCCGCAGCCTGTCCAAAAAGACCGAAAACCAGCAAAAAAGCAATAAAAACAGAAATAACATACCTTTTCATACCTGACTCCTTTTACGTTTTCAGCAGTAAAATGTCATTCCAAAAGGCCTGCCTCCTGACTAATGAATAAAACTATGACATCACCTCCTCATGCCGACTAATCAGTTATTGACTCCAAAATTTCTCTCAGGTTGGGTTGTTTTATTACAACAAACCATTGACTGTCTCTTTTGACCCATTCGTGGGTGAACAGCCGCTTCTGGGCAGGAAGGCCCTGAAGCATGGGATACAGGTAAACTATTTCCAGCTCATAAGTGACCGTGGCCCTGTCTCCCTCAATCTCAAAATCTTTTTCTTCAAAGGACAGATATTCCGCCATGGGTTTGCTTTCCCGGAGAGACTGGATATACGCATGTGCTTTCTGCCCGATTTCCGGATCAATGAGTTTCTCCAGCTGGTCCCAGTCCCTGGCAGTAAATGATTGCCAGTATAAACTGGCCCTCCCGGACAAATCCTCTTCAGTATTTTGCTGAACCTTTCCAGGAGCTGAACATGAAGCCAGGGCAAGAACACATAATCCTGCAATAATCTTAGCTGTGGTCTTCAGGCACATAGCTATCTCCTAACAGGCGGGGTAATTGATATAGAGTCAGGCCCCCAGGGCATTGGGTGAAAAGGTTCGATATTTATTTTATCCCTGAGGGCAAACATGGTTGCGCCGAAAAAATCGTCCGACTGCAGGTGTAGCGTAATAAAATCATTAAGAATGCCAAAAGAAGATAAAGACCAGATCTTTTTTTCATAGGCTTGCAGAGTGATGACCATCAGCGTGGATTCCCCGGAAAAACCTGAAGCCAGGGCATGAACTGTTATGGGGCGTTCAAACATGTTGGAAATGACCAGATACTGGTCCCAGCCCTCATAAGTACTGGCAAAGGGAAATGAAAATCTGGTACGGGCCGGGAAAATGCTCACCTCAAAGTGTTTTCTGTTGCTGGCCCCCTGGGAAGTGACCACCCTCACGCCTCCTGATGTTGCCTCCTCAGGAACCAGGCAGACGATTTTATCAGTTCTCCAGGAAACTATCTCAGCTTCAATATTGTCGGGAAAATAAACCCTGCCTGGTGCATTCAGGAAACCTGAACCAAGGATGGCTACCTGAGAGCCGATCTGGCCGCTGGACGGATTGATCCTGAAAATTTCCGGTCCGGAAACAGCCAGGGTTAATGCCCGATGGGCATTGATCCTGGCGCCGGTCAAAATATGGCTTTCCAGTTCAGGCAGCTTGTCAGCTGTGCGCAGTATCTGATTCCTGAGCTGATCTATAGTGAAGCCTGGATTGCGGGCCAGTATGAGCCCGGCCAGGCCGCTGACAAAAGCCGTGGACATGGACGTGCCGCTGTAGAGGCGGTACCTGTCTCCTGGAATCGTGCTCAGGATTCCAGACCCGGGGGCTGCCACATGCACGGTATTAGGTCCGTAATTGGAAAAAGACGCCATATTATCGTTCACCCCTGTGGCTGCAACAGATATGATGTTGGGCAGGTCATAGCTTGCCGGAAATAGTGGGCTGAAGTCATTGTTGTTCAGCTCGTTTCCTGCGGCTGCTATAAAGAGGATGTTGCTTGCCGCAGCCATGGCCTCTTTTTCAATAACCGACGGCTGGTAACTGCCGAAGCTCATGTTGAAAACCCTGGCTCCTCTTTGCAAGGCATATTCAATAGCCTGGATCTCATCGGCTACAGTGCCTCCCTCAGGTCCGATAAATTTCAGGGCCATGAGAGAAACCCTCCAATTCACACCGGCTATGCCTTTGGCGTTGTTGCCCACTGCCCCGATAATCCCTGCTATAAGGGTCCCGTGGCCATTGGTGTCCATGGGATCATTGTTCTGATCAATAAAGTTTCTGCCAAGGCCTGGCCACATGTTGTCCAGGATATCCTCATGCGTGTAGTCGATCCCTGTATCGGCGACGGCCACGATAACCGATGGTTTCCCGGTTTCCAAGCTCCAGGCTCTGGTGCTCTGAATGTTCTGATGAGCCCATTGCCGTGAGAATTCAGGATCATTGGGTACAGTTTCCAGGAGATATCGTCTGTAGTTCGGCTCTGCATATTCCACCTCATCAAGCTGCATGAGCCTGCTTGCCGCCTCGAGTACACTTTCGCTGGCGTTGGTGGATACCAGTGCGGTGGAAGTCAGGGGAAAATGCTTGAGGGCCTGAAGGCTGTGGGTCGACAAGATGTCTTTCTGGCAGGTGACATTTCTCCCAGTATCGGATTTGAATTTAACCAGAACCTGGCCCGGGACATAGGCTTCCTGGCCCTTGTGTGGGAGAGGTCCGGTTTGAGCCTGGATTGGGTCGGCAAAAAACAGGATCAGGTTCAGTATAATAATCAGTGAAGCGATTCTCAAGATTACCCCGGGAATTAAACCTGATTGTCAAAAATGCTTTGAAAATATTTTTATTGGTTAAAGTGCTTTTATAAAATTGTTTTCCGACAGTCAAGTTGTTAACTGCTCAACTTTCGGGGTTGATGTTACAGTTTAATTTGCAGTCAACAATATGGAAATTAAGGAATTTTTTCTAGAAGGATCCTTTTTGACTTTTTAGAATGTAGCTCCAGAGCTTAGCCCCCTGCTATGCAGGGGAGAGTGGAAAAAGATTTGCTGTAGTATTTGAAAAAAGAAACTTCTTTCATATAATGCCATGGAGTTGAATATCGGTTTATCAAAATAAGCAGCCCCTGTTTTCATGTGATAAGCAAACATGATATTAATATCTATCAAGAAAAAGCACTCTTCAGGCAAGGTTTTCAGGCTGCGTCCATTGTTTGGGAACCCGCAGATAAGCAGGTTTGATCATAATATTCAGCAGGCTACTTTTTCTTGATGTTTGCTCTCTTATGAGTTATTTTGAAAATACATATCAATCTGGGTTTGACCTGCTGTTTATATTCCAGTCGGTTAAATTTGCAAAAGTCCAATCCCGCCTATTTCCGGTGTTCTCCAATATCGGGTTTTTATCCTGTCACTGCGGGGATGATGGTTAACCAGTTAATTCAGTTAATATCATATAGAATTTGATCAAGTGTGAGATAGGCTTTTTTTTCTGTTCGCCTCTAACTCCGGATGGTTCATATTAGATGGGCTTATGCGAGCACCAGGTCCAGGATATCATTATCCTGGGTCTGGTTTTTTTCGTCTCACTGATATCAGCTCTGGCGCTGACACTGTTAGCGGATCGCCTAGCGTGGAAAGTTGGGCTGATAGATACGCCCGGGGGGCGTAAAAAACATCCTGAATGCGTAACCAGGGCAGGCGGATTGGCAATTGCTCTAGCCGTGTTTCTTACCCTGGGTGTTATGCTCAAGTGGAGCAATGAACTCCTTGCCTACTGGTCCGCAGCCGCTGTCCTTCTTTTCACCGGGCTAGCCGACGACAAGTATCAACTGTCAAGCAAACACAAGTTCCCCGCCCAGATCATGGCCGTAGTTCTATTTATGTATCTGGGAGGGATATGGCTGGAAGACCTGGGGGATATACTGGGAATCGGATCTTTCGAATTGAGCCGGCTGTCTCCCTGGCTGACTGTATTCGCCATGGTCGGGGTGATAAACGCATTCAACATGTCAGACGGCCTGGACGGTCTGGCTGCAGGCATGGCCGGGATTGCCTGCCTGTTTTTCATTCCCTTTGCCTATGCCCAGGAAAGCTGGATCTATCTTTTGATCCTCACCGGCCTTTTCGGATCCCTGCTTGGTTTTCTGCGGTTCAACATCCATCCGGCCCGCCTGTTTATGGGCGATTCAGGAAGCATGTTTCTGGGGTTTTCTCTGGCAGCAGCGGCAATAGTCCTGACCCAGGGAGAAGTAGCCGGCAGACAGGAATATCTCCCGATAACCGCCCTGATCATTCTCAGCCTTCCCATCTGGGACACCCTGTTCGTCATGTTCCGGCGTCTGCTCAGTGGCAGCAATCCATTCAAGCCTGACAGGCATCACCTGCATCACCGCCTCATGTCACTGGGCATAAGCCACCAAGTTACTGTGAGCGCTATTTACGGGCTTATGTTTTTTATGGGGATGTGCGCCTGGCTGGTTCGTCCATGGCCTGAATGGGTGCAGTTTTATTCCCTTTTGGGATTTTATGTCCTTTTGTACAGCGGGATCTGGTTGTTGGAGAAGAGGGCCGGAGACCTGGATAAGGGGATCGACTCGGTTTATATTTCTGCCAGGCCTGGAAAAAGAGCAGGCAGACTGATAACCTGGACATCGAGCCGGGGAAAAATGTTTTTTGTGCTTGTCTGGACCGGATTTATGGTCCCTGCACTTATCCCGGGGCAGACCGGAGCAGGGCTGGCATATTACGTTTTCTTCATAACCGTGCTCATGGTCATATACTATCCATGGAAGGACAAAAAACACCATATGCCCGTAGCTCACGTGCTTATGTTCTTCGGGATTTTTTCGGTTCTGCTTATCTATCATGTCAAATTTTTTCAAAGTACCTGGTTTGGACCATATATGCTCTGCCTGTCAGGTATTGCCGGGGTGTGGACGGTCCTGCGTGTTTGGGGAACATACAGGCTGAGGGTTCTGGTTCCGGGCTGTTTTGAAATACTGCTTCTGGGTGCAGCCATTGTCTCCCCGATTCTCCTTCACTATTCTTTTGAGATTGATGAGCATATAAGAATCCATCTGGTGCAGAGCTTTTTATATTCCATTCCTCTTTTCCTCATGCTCAAGGCCTGGTTGAGGCGGATCCCTTCCTCCAACCGCAGATTCATCATCTACATGCTTGTATTGCTGATACTCACAGCAGTGATCGGTATTTAGCCCGCAAATCACTTCCAGGGCATTCCGGATGAATTGAGGCCGGGTCTGAATTTTTTAATTCATATACTTTTTATATCGATAATTAAAATTGTTCCGGAATATTGCCATTTATCCGGAAAAGGACTAGGCATGCCAGAGTTTTGAGTAGTGTTAAAATTATGCAGTGTAAGCTAACCTTGTGAAACCGGACTGGAGGGGACATGAACTGGAAAAAGATTGTTCTGGCAGTGGTGCTGGTTTGTTTTGCTTATACGGGCAGTGCGCACGGCGCAGGATTTGCCC
>PWSL01000122.1 GCA_003563255.1 Desulfonatronospira sp.
ATCTGTTTCTTGTTCAATAAAAAAATAAGTGCCGGCGTGCCTGTCCCCATAAACATGCAAGCAGGGATTTTTTTCTTTTCTTTTCTTTCTTGTTCCCAGGCTCCAGCCTGGGAACAAGAGGTAACCAGGAACGAAGAACCAGGAACCGATTTTAACGACCAACATGTTGGTTTGAAATTTTCTCTAAGCACCTAAAAAGATTTTTAGCAAAAAGCATGCCTTAAAGGAAACAACCGGTAAATTCAGAAATTCGCAGACAAAGTCCGCCTCAATGATATCCAGGGGCGTGCTGTTGCAGCAGATCCAGAATTTTCAAGGCGGAATCTTTTTTTAGGGTACCTTTTTCCAGGGCCAGCTCCACTGTATATTTGCTCAGTTCACAGTACAGTCCCAACAGGTCCGGGTTTTCCCTGGAAATGGAAACCAGATGATCTTCGACGGTTTGAACATCACCCCGGGCAATGGGACCGGTAAGAGCGGCAGGTATCCCTATCTTCTCAATATTATTCAGGGTACCCTGGATCAGGGGCAGGAGGGCTTTGAGCGAGTCCTGCCTGTTTATCCCCGCGTATTCGTGCAGCTGCAGACCGAATCCTATTGTAGCCACAAAAAAATTGGACACCGCTGCTGCACCGGCATGATACAAAGGTTTTCCCCCCAGCAGAATATTCAGCTCTTTGCCCTGAAACACCCGGACCATTTCCCTGGCCCTATCCAGAGCGCTTTCATCCTCGCTTTCCAGGCAGAAATAAGAACCGGGAATGTTTTTTACGGCCTCCTGCACACTGGGCAAACTCTGCAGGGGATGCATGGAAACTGTAACGGCCCCTTTATTTTTTGCGGACATTAAAACATCAACCGACAAAGCCCCGCTGGTATGGATAACCAGGCTCCCCGGCATGAAACCGTCCCTGTGAGCGATATTCTCGCAGACCTGCCTGACGGCGTCATCGGAAGTGGTAAGAAATACAATCCCGGCAGAGCGGGCAGTGCCGGCCAGGTCTGTGGAGGCCTCGCCCTGCCCGATGAAATCCCTGGCCTTGACCGCGGACTCCAGGCTTCTGCTGGCAATCCCGGTAACAGTATATCCGGCATTGCAAAGCAGATATCCCATCGCCGTACCAACTACTCCGGCACCGATGATAGCTGTGTTCTTCATACTTCCCCGCGCTCCCATACACCCATAGGTCTAAATTCCAGCCTTATCCAGGACCATGGGGATTTTCTTTTCCCAGCCGATGGCCATGATATGCACGCCTTGACACATGTCCTTCATGCCCTTGACCAGATGGGATGCGATCTCCACGCTGGTTCTGGCCTTGTCTTCGGTTTCGGCCATAGCCTTGATCTGGGACTCGGGCACGGATATGCCGGCCACATTTTTGTTCATGAACTTGGCCATGCCAGCGGATTTGAGCATGATGATCCCGCCCATTATGGGGACGTGAAATCCCTCTACGCGTTTCATGAATTTTTCAAAGCTGTCCAGCTCGAACACCCCCTGGGTCTGAATAAACCTGGCCCCGGCCTCGATCTTCTTTTCCAGCTTGATCAGCTGCATCTCCAGCCCGGCACCGGCGTCCGCCCCGGGATTGACCACCGCTCCCGGAAAAAAGTCCGGCACTCCTTTGAGTTCGTTTCCGGCCATATCATGTCCGCCGTTCAAAGTCTGCATCATCTGCAAAAGGCTTACGGAATCACAGTCAAAAACCGGCATTGCTTCCGGATGGTCACCCAGAACAGGGTGATCACCGGTGAGGGCCAGGACGTTTTTCACCCCCAGAACCCAGGCACTTAAAAGATCCGACTGCAGGGCCAGTCTGTTTCTGTCCCGGCAGGTGAGCTGGTATATGGGCTCAATGCCTTTATCCGCCAGAATATGGCTGACTGCCAGAGAACCCAGCCGCATGACCGAGCTTTGCAGATCTGTGACATTGATGGCATGTATCCTGTCTTTGATGGCCTCGGCGTCCTCCAGCAGCTCATGCATGTCAGTGCCTTTGCCCGGCCCAACCTCTGCGGTAATCAAAAATCTGCCTGACTCTACTGCTTCCCTGAATCCCATACAATAACTCCTGTTATTATAAAACACCTACAACCAGGCAAGTGCTTGTGCAATTACTCTGCCCTGTTCAACCTGGCCGGATGCACCCTTCTGGCCTTGGGTGGAGTGGTTTCCTTGAGAAGGTGCACCTGCCCCAGACGGACCAGGCGGACATATATAAGCTGCCAGGCACAGCGGGTATCTTTGGACACCTCACAGTTGCCTGCCTGAGCCCCTCCGCAGGGGCCGTCTGTAAGACTCTTGGCGCATCTGGCCACGGGGCATATTCCTCCGGTCCTGGACAGGATGCACTGCCCGCAGGCTGCGCAGGTTTCCATAAACCCACCCTGGCCGTCAGCCCCGCCGAAAAAGACGGTATCCAGGGCCGGGTATACTGGGATATTGCCCAAAGTCTCAGCCATGGTCTGCACCCCTGCCCCGCACCCCATGGACAAAATGGCCTCGTACCCGGCCGCCTTGTCCCTGATCTGTTCAATAAACATGGGATCGCACTGGCGCAGCTGGGTTTCCTGACCTACCTCCAGTTGCTGCCCCTGGCTTTTTGCAGCGGTACGCAGAGAAGAAGCCAGCACCTCCACCTGCTGGGCCCCACCGCTGAGGCAGACTGTTACGCAACTGCCGCAGCCGGATATAAGGACCTTGCTGTATTTTTTTATCGTGTCCTGAATCTCGGCCATGGGCTTTACTTCAGCAACAATCATGTTCTCACCTTCTTTGTTTGCTTGATTTTGCCATCAGAAGTGTCATTTGTTAAGTTTCAGCATTTAATTATCAACCTTCAACAATCTTCAGCCGCTCAGGGTCCATTCCGATACTTTCAAGTATCCGGGCTGCCTTTTGAACATTTCTGCGGGTCCACAGGCTGCAGTCCTTGAACTTGCAGTCATCTTCGCCGCAACCGGACACCAGGACCTCTCTGGCCCCGGCCTCAAAAGGGACCAGGAGTTCATATACGTCAATGCGCCCAAGCCCGGGCCTGTTTATAGTGTATACATTTTCGCCCTGAACATCTCCTGGCCTGAACTTACTGAAATCACAGACATAAGCAAAGTTGAACTCACCATGGGAGCTACTTTCAGCTTTTTCAAGCACCCGGCGAATATTCTGGCGCAGCTCTGTTCTGGACTCCAGCCTGAGATCAATGGCCGAAGCCGGGCATTGACCAGCGCAGATCCCGCAGGCCTGGCACTGGCTCATATCAATGACAGCCTTTTCCTCCCCCGGCCTGGGGACATTATACGGACAGACCAGGACGCAATTCAGGCATACGGCACAGTCCTGGGAAACATGAGCCCCCAGACTGCAGTGCAGGCAGCGGGCTTCTTCCGCCCTGGCCTGTTCTGGAGTAAAAACATGCTCCACTTCATCAAAAGAATGAACCCTGGAGCCGGGATTAAGGCAGACCGGCTTTTGCCTGCCAGCCTCAGGCACTAAGCGGGCCACGTCATCATCCAGGTCCTCAAGAACCTTTTCCTGTTCTTCCGGTGACTGATCCATGCCGCGCAGATACCTGTGCACTGCATCAGCCGCCTTTCTGCCCGAAGCTATGGCCTGAACCACTGTAGTGGGTCCGCTGACAAAATCTCCTCCGGCAAACACCCCTGGAGTCCTGGTAGACCCGGCAGCGTCCTTTATTTCCAGCCTGTCCCCTCCTTCTGTGCAGAGTTCCTGTACGGCCTCGGTCCTGGGTGCGTAGCCCGTGGCCAGGATGATGGTATCCGCCTCCATCTCGAAAGCAGAGTCCTCCACGCAGGTCAGCTTGCCCTTTCCCCCGCAGGACTTATCCAGATCCATGCGCACGCAGCGCATTTTTTCCACTTTGCCGCTGCCTTCAAAGGCTTCCGGAGCCGTAAGGAACTCAAACCTGACCCCTTCTTCCCGGGCATCTTCCACCTCGTCCATCCCTGCGGGCATTTCATCAATGGTGCGTCGATAAGCAATGGTCACATCTTTGGCCCCCAGCCTTAGACAGGTCCGGGCCGCATCTATAGCCGTATGACCGCCTCCGATGACAATGACTTTATTGCCCGGATTAAATTTTTTACCCCGGCTGACGTCCTTTAAGAACTCCACGGCAGTCCAGACTCCGGAGAGCTCCATTCCGCTGCACTCGGGACAGGTGCTTTTTTCACTGCCCATACCCAGAAATACAGCATCAAAATCCTTTTGCAGGTCCTGCAGGGAAATATCCCTGCCCAGCATGTACCCGGTTTTTATTTCCACGCCCAGGGAACGGATGCGGTCCACCTCCGAGCGCACCAGGTCCAGGGGCAGTCTGTACCTGGGAATACCCCGGGTGAGCATGCCTCCAGGCTCATCCTCGGATTCATAGACTGTTACGTGGTAACCCATAAGGGCCAGGTCGTGGGCCGCAGTCAGGCCGGCAGGACCGGCTCCCACTATGCAGACTTTTTCTGAAAAACGGGTTTCCGGGCCTGGAACTTCTGAACCAACGGAGGCACTGTCCGAGGCAAAACGCTTCAGGGCCCTGATGGCCACCGGCTCATCCACGCTTTTACCCCGGCGGCAAACGGATTCGCATTCCCGGGTACAGATACGCCCGCAAACTGAAGGAAAAGGGTTGGTCCTGCGGATAATCCTGTCGGCTTCCTGCACGTCTCCCCTGGCAATGGCCGCCACATAGCCCTGGACATCCATGTGGATGGGGCATTTTGCCTGGCAGGGAGGCATTGCATTAATCTTCATGGATATAGCACTCCTTGTAAGTTTGGACGGGGCCAGCCCTGCCAAAAGACCGGCCCCCTGAAAAATTTATTCCAGGTATGAGTCGCAGTAGAGGATGTCGTTCTTGAAAAGGCGGGCGGTCTTCATGGATTCCATCAGTTTCTGATCCATGGGATCGGCTATGGCTGCGTCCAGGCCTACGGTCATGAGCATGACCAGGTAGGTGGAACTTAGAATACTGTGCAGCCTTTCAGGTGTGCCATTATAAACGTTACTCAGGCCTACCACGGATTTAATGGGCGGGTCATTGAGCTGACGGAACATCTTGATGGCCTCCACCACTTCCATGGCCTGGTTCTGGGCTACGCCCACCGGCAGAATAAGGGGATCAAGGTAAAGGCGCTCCACGGGAACGTCGAATTCAGCCATGGCGGTCATGATATCCACGGCAATGGCCACCCGCTCGTTGGCGTCGCGGGAGACACCGGCCGAAGTCATGGTCAGGCCTATGACGTCGGCATCGTACTTTTTGGCCATGGGCATAATTGTCTCCAGCTTGGCCCTGTCCCCGGAAGTGGAGTTGATTATTGCCGGATTTTTGCATACCTGCAGCCCGGCCTCCATGGCCTCGGCATTGGTGGTGTCCAGGGACAGAGTCACGTCTGTAACCTCCTGAACAGTGTTTACCAGCCACTGCATGATTTCCGGGCCGTTCTTGGTGGCCGGCCCGGCGTTGATATCCAGAGCATTGGCCCCGGCCTGCACCTGGCTGACTGCCAGGTCCTGGATGGGCTTTTTGTCCCTGTCCTTCATGGCCTGCCCGATCTTCTTGAGCATGACATTGATCTTCTCACCGATAATTAACATATTTCCCCCTTGATTCCAGGTCGGAATATCCATTTCTTGTTACTGCAAACGCTCTTTCAAACCATTCACCAGCACCTCTATCTGCCGGTTGAAAGCAGCATCCCCGGGATCCGGGGCAGCCTCCTTAAGTGAAGCCAGGCGGACTCCGGGACTGTCCTGCACAACTCCCAGGATATGCATATTCTTGAGCCCCTTTCTTAAAAGCTCTTCCTCTTCAGAGGAGCGGACCTTGTTTAGAATCACCAGTACTTTTTCTATTCCCGTTTCCCTGGCCAGCCTGTCTATGGTCCTGGCGGTCTGAATACTCTGGCGGTCCGGGTCAGCCACCACCAGCAAGGCATCAACACCCTTGGCGGTTCCTCTGCCCAGGTGCTCTATGCCGGCCTCCATATCCAGAAGGACCAGTTCCTTTCTCCTGAGCACCACGTGGCTGACCAGGCTCTTGAGCAGAGTGCTCTGGGGGCAGATGCAGCCGTGTCCCCCTTTTTCTATAGCCCCCAGCACCAGAAGCCTGACCCCGTCATGCTCTACGGACATGCTGTCCGGAAGGTCGTCCACTCTGGGGTTTAATTTGAACATGGACCCGCTCTGTCCCGGCTTGGCCCCGGTACGTTCTTCAATTAGCTCCGAGGATCTGGAAATGGGCAGGATCTGTGCAGCCTTTTCCGAAGGTATTCCCAGGGCCGAAGCCAGGTTGGAATCCGGATCCGCGTCTATGGCCAGCACCCTGTAGCCCTGCCCGGCAAAGAGCCTGGCCAGGCAGGCGCTGATGGTGGTCTTACCCACGCCGCCTTTACCGCTTACTGCCAGTTTCATATATCTACCTGTCTGTAAAAAAACAGTCTATTGCCAGGACTTGAGAAAACCGGGTATTTCACTGGCTTCCCTGGGCCCGACCATAACTTCCCAGCCTTCAAGCTCTTCTTCCAGTTCGCCTTTAATCTGGGCCACATATCCTGGAATGACTACCTTGCGGTGCTTGACCTTGTCTTCGATGCCGCTTTTCTTGATAAATGCCGCAATCTTTTCCGCGGTGAACTTGCCCGCGGCCCAGGCAGTAAGTGTCGACAGACCTTCGGAGTCAACGATGCCCAGGTGGGCCGGACGCTTGCTGGACTCGATCTCGGAAGAGACAATGAAATAAGTCAGGGAAAAGTTGGTTGTAACCAGAATCGGTGCAGAGTCGCCCGGGGAAGCGAATTCGTAGAATCCCTCCTTGACCTGCATGGGCCGCTGCGGATCTGTGTAGATATTCTGGCGCAGGACGAACAGCGGCAGGGCGCTCCAGGGCTGCAGGTTGTTCATGACCATTATTCCGCCGTATTTCATCACATAAACAGCGGCATGGATGGCTTCCAGCATTTCATCCTGGGTTTCCTGGCAGGGAAAAGTAATGGTGGGGTAGCCCAGGGGACGGAATTTCTTCTTCAGGGCGGAGCGGCGCATCATGACCAGGTTTTCCAGGGTCTTGGACAGGTCCCTGCTGCCGCTGTCCAGGACCAGATCCTTTACCCCGGCCTTGCTTATCTTCTCAGTAAGACCTGAGAGTTCCTCCAGGGAACCGCCGCGCACAACCATGGGACACTTGTGCTTTCTGGCCAGCTCGGTCATGGCATTGGAATTATCTGAGGTGGCGGAAGCGATAAGAGGCTTTCCGGTTCCGCACACGTCCAGGGCAGCGGACATGACATCGGGTTCGTCGCTCATGAGTACCAGAGGCAGGTCGCAGGCACCTTTTACCTTTTCCACCAGGCCGGCAAAGCTGGATTTGTCCCCGGATGCGCACTTCAGGGCTGCCAGGTCTGTCTTGAGTTCGTAACCCACGCGCTCAAAGCGCAATTTTTTGAGACTCTCCAGCCTGGAATCCACTTCCGCGGCCTCCATGGAATCGTCAATAACCAGGGCAAAGCCGCAGGGCTTGAAAAAAGTCTTCTCGTGTCGGAACAAAACCTGCTCACCGCCTATCTTCAGGGCATTTTCCCCCTGACCGATGGTAACTTCCCGCATGGGCGGAGCCGAGGCTTCAGAAAGGGCGTCCTTGGCCTCCTGGCTCACATGAGGACATAAATCCAGACTTGCTCCACCGGAAGCAAGCTTCATGGCAAAAGCCAGGCAGGTGGGCACTCCGCAGTCTCCGCAGTTGGTCTGGGGCAGCTTTTTGAAAATATCAAGTCCGGTCAAAGCCATTATCGCACCTCCAGGTACATTTTAATTTTTGTTGTAAATCTCTGTGTACTGGTATCTGTTTAACGCTTTGCATGTGGCACCGGGACTGGCTAACCCCGCACTTATTTTTTCAAATATGCTGAAATTTTCTGTGGCAGAAATAAGTGCGGGGGTGCCTGTCCCCTGCTTTCTCTTAAAAGTTAAACAGATACGTGTCCTGCATGCTTAAAACAAGACTTCTTGAGCCCTATTTTACTCCCAGACCTTCCATAGTACTGCGCATGAGCTTAACCGTTTCCGGATGCCTGACCACTACTATGTCCGCCCCGGCAACCAGAAGACTGGTCACTCCGATGGCTTCCCACATTATGCCCCGCTTTACCGGATCACCGTATTCCGGGTGCTCGTCCGTTCCCACTTTGGCTTCCTTGGCCTTCCAGGCTTCCCGGCCCATGTCGCAGATGATGGGCATCTGCATCATGGCGTCGTTTTGCTGCAGAGCGGTCAGGCGATCCCTTTCAATTACCGAATAGGTGTATTCCAGGCCGTAACCCAGGGCACCGGTGGAGGGGTCGATCAGGATGCGCTGGGCCGGCATGCCCAGGTTGGTCATGAGGATATTGAGCTGTTTGGCCATATTCACATCAATGGGGGTCTCACCGGCCACGTTGTGCCCGAAACCCATGGCCGCAGCAGAAATGGTCTTGTAGTTCTCCTCCACAGCCGGTCCCAGGACCATGGCCCTGCCCTCCATCTGTTCAGCGACCTTTTTCAAGACCTCGCCATCCTTGGCGGCATTGCCGCAGCCGTAAATGATCAGGGGAATCTCCACGGAATCAGCCACCTTTCTGACCACTTCCAGGGCTTCGTCCGGGCCTTTGTCCGCGCCGTTGGGGTCGATGCTTAAAAGCCTGAGGCAGATGAGATCCGCCCCGAACTCGTCTTTGCACTTGGCAGCCCATTTCACTGGATCGTCCCAGACATCCCCCAGCACGTCCTCCAGGGCCTTAGCCCAGTCCCCGGGGGCTTCATCGCAGACTTCCATAGCCAGTCTGGGGCGGTTGGGCATTTCCCCTTCAAAGAGATAAAAAGGTTGAGTAGTTTCCCCTCCTACCTGCACCCTGGCATCACCTGTACCAATTTCAACTTTGTTGATCTTGCCGGTATAACGGTCTATGGGAGCGCTGTAGCTCATGATTATCTGTCTCCTTCTAATCAGTGTTTACCTGTGTGATCCGCTGCCCCAATGAAGTTTTGCCTTCAACGAGGTGGGCAGGATTTTTACATCGTCCTGAAAAAACGTAATTATTTCCCATCAATGGCAAAGAGTTAGGGTCCGGGGGCTTTGCAAACTGGGCGTAAACTGTCTGAACGACGTAGGGAGCGTTAATCAAAACCGTAACACACCGAACTTGATTCAAAGCATGTTATAGGAAATATCCCGGTTATCAAACCCGTGTATAGGTTTTGATTTACGCTTCCTTGGAGTGAGTCTTTACGTCCTGTTTGCAAAGTCCCCGGACCTTAGGTGAAAAGTTATGGTCCGCCGACTCTTTTTCTCGCGGACTTGACGGTATTTGACATGAGCATGGCAATGGTCATGGGGCCTACCCCGCCCGGAACCGGGGTAATGGCGGAAGCCTTTTCCTTGACTTCCTGGAACGCCACATCCCCTTTGAGGCCGTCTTCCACACGATGAATGCCCACATCCACCACCACGGCTCCTTGTTTGACCATATCCGCTGTGACCAT
>PWSL01000447.1 GCA_003563255.1 Desulfonatronospira sp.
CGGAGGGGGACTTTCCCAAGTGGGATAAGAGCACTGCATTATCTTGGGTTGCGGGCATGGCCAGCGTTAGCATGGTTTTATGCTCAAAAAGCCTGAATTTCTGGGACAAGCGGGTCCTGGAAGAGCCAGTCCCCATGCCCAGCCTCCGGCTTGTAAGGCCCATGCCTGCTGGTGTTACTGGAGAACTTTTGACAGTCAAGAGGAAATATATATGTTGTTTAAAAAATACCAATTAGTAGTTTTCAAAGACAAAAATGGTTCCTGTTCCACTTTTTCCTTGAGAGGCTGGTTAATATTATTCACTCTCCTGCTGTTTGTAGCCATGGCAGGAAGCAATTTCTATCTCTGGCAATACTATCAGGAGCACAGGATAGTAAGCCGGCAGCTTGACCGTTCGAAAGACACAGTCAACTCCCAGAAGATTCAGTTGACTACACTTTTTCACAAGATCCAGGAACTGGAAAAAAGCCTGGAGCGGGTCCAGGAACTGGATGGCAAACTGAGGGTAATGCTCAACCTTGAACCCCCAATGGATATGAATCCGAATCCCGCAGGCGGAACAAGCGAAAACCTCTCCTCTGCCTCCTTTCCCTTTTACCGCCAGGAGATGCTCACCAGGCAAATGCATAGCTTTCTGGACCGGTTGAGATCAGAAGCCCGTCTTGAAGAAGTAAAACAGCAGGAAATTCTCCACGCACTGCATAAGCAAAGAGATCTTTTATCAAGTACACCCTCCATATGGCCCACCCAGGGCTGGGTTTCATCTGAATTCGGATATCGATCCTCCCCTTTCACCGGTCAGCGTGAACTACACAAAGGACTGGATATTTCCGCCCCGGAAGGAACTCCCATATATGCCCCAGCCTCAGGAGTAGTCACCTTCACAGGCAGGGACGGCGCTTACGGCATTGCCATGGAACTTGACCACGGAAGGGGGATTACCACCAAATATGCCCATCTTCAGAGGTATGTGACGGAAGAAAATACAAAAGTCTCCAGGGGAGAGCTTATAGGTTATGTGGGCAACACCGGCAGGAGCACCGGACCGCACCTGCATTATGAAGTACGCGTCAACAACATCCCTGTGGACCCCAAAAGATATATTTTGAACTGATGCAGGCGTAACCGTTGCTGGGCAGACACAAGGCCTGCCACTAAGATGACGACCAGGGCCCGGGTGTCTGTTTCACCTCCTGGGCATTACCCGTATAAATCCCTACAACGACACGTATTTGTGCCTCAAGGGGACTGGCTCTTCCGGGACCCACCTGTCCCAAAAATTCAAGCTTTTTGAGCATAAAACCACGCTCAAGTGGGTCCCGGAGTGCCTGTCTTATCCTCTGCCCCATGCAGCCTGCCCTAAGCCCCCCAAATCTGGCCCGCCTCTTGCTACTCTACGGGCATGGACCTCTTCATCTTCAATCCAGAAACCGTCCTGAGCTTCTGGCTCACCTTTTTCAGAATAAGCCTGGTGGTCTTTCTGCTGCCCTTTTTCGGAGGTGAAGGCATACCCCTTCCTATAAAAGCCGCCCTGTGCATTGTATTGACCCTGGGCCTGTGGCCGCATCTATCATTCGAAGCCCACCACTTTCCAGAGCATCCAGCCCAGATAGCCTTGATGATCTTCGGCGAACTGGTCCTGGGCCTGATACTGGGGCTGATAGTTCATTTTCTGTTTGCAGCCATCCAGACCGGTGGAGACCTCATAGCATTTCAGATGGGATTTAAGATGATGAACATTGTGGATCCCCTGACAGGTCAACAGGAATCCATCACCACCCAGTTTTTATATATGTGTTCCATGCTGGTATTCTTAAGTATCAACGGCCATTTATATCTGCTCATGGGCCTGACTCAGAGCTTTGACCTCATCCCGCCCGGAGGCCTTTTCATCACTCCTGAACTGGTCAACCAGATAATTTATTATTCCAGTCAAATTTTTGTCCTGGCATTTAAAATTGCCTCTCCCGTCATTGCCACGGTCTTCCTGGTGAACCTTGGACTGGCCTTCATGGCACGCACAGCCCCCCAGATGAATGTGCTGCTTCTGGGTTTTCCCATCAAGATATGTGTGGGCCTGCTCTTTCTGGGTATGGTTTTCCAGCTTATCAGCATGTTTATGACAGGATACATATCCAATCTGGGAGGCAACATGTACAACCTGCTGCGTGCCGCAAGTGTTCCATCGTGATGCAATATAAAATCTACTGATTTATCATATTATGCCCCAAAAAGATCCCAGCAAAACAGAAGAGGCCACCCCGAAACGGCGTGAGAAGGCCCGTCAAGAGGGAAATGTCCCCAAAAGCCAGGAAATGCCCAAGATTATTAGTCTGATCGCAGGCATCCTGGGCCTGCGCCTCTTATTTCCCCATATCAGGGACACGTACATGGACATGACTGAGTGGTTCATGGGCCAGGCCTTTCATTACCAGTTGAACCCTGAAAGCCTCTATCATCTGGCTGTTTTCAGTATCGGTAAGATAGCCAGCATACTGCTGCCCTTTATGCTCATAGTATTTTTTGTGACAATCATAGCATTATATCTGCAGGTAGGCTATTTATGGACTTTCAAGCCCCTGCAGCCAAAACTCAAAGTTTTCAATGTCGTGGAAGGGCTCAAGAAAAAATTCATTGACCTGAACACACTGGTAAGGCTGGTAAAAAACGTAGGCATTGCTGCAGCAGTGGCTACTGCTCCCTATATTATCATCACCTCTGAATTTGAAAATTTTCTTCCTCTTTTTTACCAGGACCCTCCTTTCATTGTCGCCTACATACTCAATACAGCCTTCAAGATGGCCATGCTGGCCATGATACCTTTGCTTATCATAGCCATCGCAGACGTAGCCTACACCAACTGGGATTACGAAGAAAACCTGAAAATGACCAAGGACGAGGTAAAAGACGAAAGAAAACAGGCCGAGGGCAATCCGGAAATAAAAAGGGAGCAGAGGAAGAAGATGCAGGCCACCACCATGCAGAGGATGCGTCAGGAAGTTCCCAAGGCCGACGTGGTAATAACCAACCCCATCCACCTCGCAGTAGCCATCAAGTACGATCCGGTCCTGGCTCCGGCACCCATGGTTCTGGCCAAGGGAGCCAATTTCAAGGCCGAAAAGATCAAGGAAATCGCCCGGGAAAACAATATCCCCATCCGGGAAAACAAGCCGTTGGCACAAGCCTTGTATAAGAACGTCCAGGAAGGAGAAACCATTCCTGAAGACCTTTACAAGGCAGTGGCTTCTATCCTGGCCCAGATCTACAAATTCAGAAAAAAGGGGCCGCCGGGGGGACAATAAAGTGCAAGCAGCAGGAACTGATTCAGAAATAAGGCGTCAATAAAATGGCAATCAAAACCTCGACCCTGGGCAACATCGATTACGCCAGATTCACCAGACAGGGAGACATCCTTCTGGCCGGCGGAGTAATCGTCATCCTGTTTGTCATGCTGGTGCCCATTCCGCCTATCTTTCTGGACTTTCTGCTGACCTTCAATCTATCTTTCGCCTTTGTTATCCTGATTACCTCCATGTTCATGCGCAGCCCTCTGGAATTTTCCATCTTTCCATCCCTCCTGCTGGTGGCCACCATGTTCCGACTGGCACTCAACGTGGCCACAACCAGGCTCATTCTACTGCACGGAGACCAGGGGACCCATGCTGCAGGGCGGGTCATCGAGTCCTTTGGCACATTTGTGGTTGGAGGGAACTATTTCATAGGCATAGTGGTCTTTCTCATTCTTTTCGCACTGACCAAGATGGTAATCGCCAAAGGGACCACGCGCATAGCTGAGGTGGCAGCCAGATTCACCCTGGATTCTTTGCCAGGTAAACAGATGTCTATCGAAGCTGACCTGAATTCCGGCCTCATAGACGAACAGGAAGCCAAAAGGCAGCGAGAAGCCCTCCGAAAAGAATCCGATTTCTACGGGGCGATGGACGGTTCGGGCAAGTTTGTATCCGGAGATGTCAATGCCGGGATACTCATTACAGTTATTAATATCGTGGGCGGCCTGATTATCGGTATCGTTCAGCATGGCATGAGCTGGAGCGAAGCCGCTCAGACATATACCCTGCTGACCATCGGCGACGGCCTTGTGGCCATTATTCCAACCATTATCATCTCAACTTCAGCAGGAATCATCGTCAGCCGCGCAGCAGCCGAAGCCCAGATGGGACAGGAATTTTTGGGGCAACTCACCTACCACCCCCGGGCGCTTCGCCTTGCCAGCGGCGTACTCCTGGTTTTCGGCCTTGTTCCGGGCATGCCTACCTTTGTTTTTCTTATTATGGCCGGTGCACTCTTCGCCCTTTCCGTTTTATCGGCCAGGAACAAGACCGAGATGGAAGAACAGGCCCTGGAAAAGAAAGAAGGCTCACAGGCCGCCCTGGAGACCCCGGCCGAAGTGCACTCCCTGCTTCCTCTTGACACTCTGGAACTGGAAGTTGGCTACGGCCTTATTCCCCTGGTGGACGAAGAACAGGACGGCAACCTTCTGGCCAGGATCAGGTCCATCCGCAGGCAGTTTGCCCTGGACATGGGCGTTGTTATCCCCTCCCTGCACCTGAGGGACAACCTGCAGCTCAAACCCGGTGAATACGCGGTCCTGATCAAGGGCAACCAGGTGGCCAGATCCGAGATAATGATAGACCATTACCTGGCCATGGATCCAGGTGATGCCAAGCACCGCATCAAGGGCATAGAGACCCTGGAGCCCGCCTTCAACCTGCCTGCACTGTGGATACCGGAAAATAAGAAAGAAGAGGCTGTAATGGCCGGATATACAGTGGTGGATCCATCCACTGTTATTGCCACTCATATTACAGAGGTCTTCAAGCAGAATCTGCATGAATTTCTTGGCCGTCAGGAAACCCAGAACCTTCTGGACAACCTGGCCCAGAGAGCCCCCAAAGCAGTAGAGGACCTGGTGCCCAACATCCTGACCCTGGGAACGGTCCAGAAAGTTTTTCAAAACCTGGTCAAAGAAAAAGTATCTATTCGGGATCTATTGACAATCGTGGAGACTCTGTCGGATTATGGGCAGCAGACCAAGGACCCGGAACAACTGACTGAATATGTGCGCCAGAAAATGGGCCGGACCATTGTAAAGCCTTATCTAAGTGAAGATGGTACCCTGCCCATAATAACCATGGAAGAATCCATAGAAAAGTCTTTCCAGGAAGGACTGCGGCACACGGATCATGGAACATACCTGGCAATGGAGCCCAATTTGGCTCAGAAGATAATCAACTCCATCAACAAAACCCTGGAAAAAACCGTGGTGACCGACGGGCAGCCAGTACTGCTGACCTCTCCTATGATACGCCCGCACCTGGCCCAGTTGCTGCTCAGGTTTGTGCCCAATCTGCCGGTTATCTCCCAGACTGAAATTCCGACCAATATCCGGTTGGACTCGGTAAACACAGTGAGTATGAAGAATGCAGGTTAAAACCTTTCGTGGACAGTCATATTCCGGCCTTTTGCAGAAAGTAAAAAGCGAGTTGGGCCCGGACGCAGTGATCCTCAGCAGTGACTGCATATCTTCCAACGGAAAAAAAACTTTCGAGCTCACAGCGGCCCTGGAAATGCCCTCTGCAGAGTACGCAGGAGCGCAGGAGACAAAGCAGAAAAACAGGGGCAAGGCAGAAGAAGCAGTCCCGGGCATGCCTTCTGAAAACTACGGGGAGGAATGGCGTCGGGAATGGTCGGACTTCAAGAAAAGCATCTTCAAGATAATCAAGCCGCAGCTCAAGGGTCCAAAAATCACTTCCAGACAGAAGCAGGCTCTGGAATACCTGGAAAAGCAGGGCGTCTACCCCGAAGTAATTATGGACTTGTGGTCCGGGCTTGGGGAAAACCTTCACCTGCCTACTCTGGATGTTTTTTCAGACTCGGTGCCTGTGACTTCCTGGGGGCATCAGATGCAGAATGGCAAAATTCATTGCCTCATGGGGCCAAGCGGGGTCGGAAAAACCACCACTGTGCTCAGGCTGGCTCTGGAGAGCAGAAACCTGCAGCCGGGAATAAAAATCTGCCTGGTTAATACCGACACTCAGCATGCCGGAGGCAGGCTTTTTTTGAAACATTACGCTGACCTTTCTGATTTTGCTTTTATGGAAGCCAAGTCATCCGAAGATCTGAAAAATATCTTGCAGGTTCAGTCCAGATATGACCTGATTTTCCTGGATACTCCGGGACTTGAAATCCGGGAAAGACCCGGTTGGAAATCATGGATTAAAAACCTGAAAAGAGTCCGGCGGCATCTGGTGCTCAGCCCGGTTTATGCCCCGGACCAACTGGATGCCTATCTGCAGAAATACTCCCGTGATAATCTCAACAGTCTGATATGGACCAAACTGGACGAAGCCTGCAATTATGGAAGCCTGGTCAATGCCTCCTGGAAAAGTGCCTTGCCCGCTTCATATCTTGGATTTGGAAAAGGACTCCGGCATTGCTCAGCCAGCGCCACCAGGGACAACTTCTGGAAGCTTGTTTTCAAAAAAATATTGCCGAAAGTGGAGGGAACCGGCGACACAAGTTGATGAATCTTCACTGTCAGTCATTAACACCACTAAGGCTGGCCATGCCCGCAACCCAGTTATCTGTTACATGATAGATAGATGATAAGTTTAGCTCTAGAGGTAATCAGGATTTGCAAATGCCAAAAAAAAACAATCTGCCCATAGTTCTCTCAATAACCTCTGGCAAGGGAGGTGTAGGAAAGACCAATATATCTGTGAACCTGGCCCTGTGCCTGCATAAGCTGGGAAAGAAAACCCTGCTTCTGGACGCGGACCTGGGCCTGGCCAATGTAGACGTAATCCTAGGGCTGAACCCCAGGCTGAACCTTTTTCATCTATTTCATGAAAATATTGATTTGCAAAAAATAATCTTGCCTACTGATTATGGCTTTGACATACTGCCATCAGCCTCGGGTGTAACTGAAATGTTGTCCCTCAGCACAGGTCAGAAGCTGGAGCTGCTGGAAATTATGGACACCCTGGAGGAAGAACTGGATTTTATGATTGTGGATACCGGTGCGGGGATAAACGAAAATGTAATCTACTTCAACCTGGCCGTGCAGGAAAGAATCGTTATCCTGACTCCTGAACCAACATCATTAACAGACGCATACGCCCTGATAAAAGTTCTGAAAACTCAATATGGCATTGAACGTTTCAGGGTAGTGGTAAATATGGCCAAAAACCAGGAAGAAGCCAGAGATGTCTTCAAAAAGCTCTATAACGCCTGTGACCATTTTTTAAGCGGAATCTCCCTGGACCTGGTAAATGTTATACCTCTGGATCAAAATGTGAGAAAAGGGGTTGCCAGTCAATCGCCCTTTTGCCATTATGCCCCCAACTCAAGGGCTGCCAGGGCAACCATGCAGGTTGCTGAAAGCATCGCCCAATGGAAACCAGCTGAAAATCTTGATGGCAATATCAAATTCTTTTGGAAAAAACTCCTCTTCCAGGAATAACCCCTGGGAAATACTGGAACAACAGGGTATTACCTTCGGCCGGTTGTCCGCCAGGGAAAAAGACGATATTGTAAGGGCGTACGGCCGGAAGGTCCGCATTATCGCAGCCCGCCTCAAACATAAACTGCCTGCACATGTTGATGTAAACGATCTCATCAGCGCAGGCTCTCTGGGCCTGATCGAGGCTTTGGGCAATTATGATTCTTCTCAGGGCATAAAGCTTGAAACCTTTGCAGACAATCGCATAAAAGGAGCCATGCTGGATGAACTGCGCAAAATGGACTGGTTCTCCAGGGGGCTTAGAAAAAAGGTAAAAAGGCTTGAGCAGTCCATGCGCAGCTTTGAACAAAACGCAGGTTACAGCCCCAGCCATAAAGAATTAAAGGATCTCACCGGATTATCCCAGGAAGAAGTTCAGGAAGGCCTTCTGGCCCTGCAGAATCAGATCTGCCTGAGCCTGGAAGCCATCCAGGAAAACTTCACAACCTCCGGGGGCCAGGAGAACAACGAACCTCAGTTCAACGTCATTTTCAACGATCTGGTAGACAAGGTGGCCATCATAATTGAAAATCTTTCTCATAAGGAGCAACTGGTTCTATCCCTATACTACACCGAGGAGTTGACCATGAAGGAGGTGGCCCAGGTCCTTGAGGTAACCGAGGGCAGGGTTTCGCAGTTGCACTCCCAGGCTATCAAAAAAATCAAGGACAACTTTGCTCAGGAACATGACGCTTTTTAAAATCAGGAGGACATTGATCCAGGGTAACCATTCAGAGGGTCATCGAATACCGGCCCCCATTAATGGCTACCTTAAATCGATTCTTGCAGGAATTGGTGCAACCTGTTAACACTATAGCGACACATTACTTCAACTCGAAGGGGACTGGCTCTTTTGCCGCCGAGAGCCCAGCCATTTTACGGTTTGAGTTCGGCAAAAGTGCCTGTCCCCGGTCGAGTTAAAAAAAATGTAACTATTCACCAAATCTTTTTAGCTCTTTCAGCTCAAGTGTACGCCAAGCCTGAAATGTTTTTCCTCTCGCCCGCTTCGCTAGAGGCACAGAGGACGCAGAGATAAGAAAGACTTTTCATTGCCCTGAGCCGGGGCAATGAAAAAGGCTTTCGCCCCCTGCGGGGGAGCTTGTTATTCATATACACCGGCTCGGAGGATATGAATATTAAAATTCTTCTCCTGCTTATCTCTCAGCGAGCTCTGCGCCTCTAGGGCCGGCAGGCCCGGGCGTGAGACATTCTTTTCTTTGCGTTACCGGTGAATATTTTAGGTAGAATATGGTGAATAGATGCAAAAAAATAACACAAAGTGTCCTGTAGTGTTACAGCTATTAGGCGCTTACTCCTGAAACCCTGTCCGAAAAAACAAGAAATTGATATAAGTTAATTGTTAATTATTGAAGAACAAAAGCCTATATTAACTGCCTTACCCTATTAACAATTAACAAACAACAGATAACTGGGTTGCGGGCGTATCCCGCTTTAGAATTTTTTTTAGGAGGTATGGATGTCCATGAATAAAAATATGCGGGTTTTGGTCGTTGACGACTTTTCAACCATGCGCAGGATAATTAAGAATATTTTACGTCAACTGGGTTTCAACAACATAGTGGAAGCCGATGACGGAACCACTGCCTGGGAGATACTGAACAAGGACAAGATTGACTTTATTGTCAGCGACTGGAATATGCCCAAAATGACAGGCATTGAACTGCTGCGCAAAGTCAGATCCAGCGAGGAGTTTGCGGACATTCCCTTTCTAATGGTAACGGCCGAAGCCCAGCAGGAAAACATTATTGAAGCAGTTCAGGCCAAAGTTTCTAATTATATTGTAAAGCCCTTTACTGCTGACACCTTGAGCCAGAAAATTGAAAAGATTTTTGATAAATAACACTACAGCGAAACTTATATAATTATTATAACCTGTCTCAATTGGGGACAGGCAC
>PWSL01000075.1 GCA_003563255.1 Desulfonatronospira sp.
CGAAGGATTTCCTGCAGAGCAGGGTTTAACTGGGCCTGCCCGGTTAAACCGGAGTCCCCGTTGGGGTGTTTAACTGGGGTTAATCCTGTCAAAAAACTCTTCTCTTTATTGTTGCGGGCAAAGCATCACTATGGCGGTATATCAGTATTTTTCTAATCCCTTAGCACCTTCCGGATTATCACTGAACAGGCCAACCCAATGAAAATAACTGACAACCTGTCCATAAAAGACTCGGAAATTGATCTCCAGGCAATCCGGGCCAGCGGCCCCGGCGGTCAGAAAGTCAACAAAACTGCTTCAGCAGTTCAGCTGTTTTTTGATATCAAGACCTCTTCATTGCCGCAAATTTACAAGGAAAGGCTTTTGAACCTGAACGATCAGCGCATCACTCGGAATGGATTGATTGTCATCAGGGCCGAAAAGAGCAGATCCCAGGCAAAAAACAAAAAAGAGGCCTTTAATAAATTGCAGCAGCTTATCCAGAAAGCCACTGTCGAGCCTGAGCCCCGAAAACCGACCCGTCCCTCCAGGTCTTCCAGGCAAAGACGCCTGGCTGAAAAAGCCAGAAAAAGCCGGATCAAGGAGATGAGAAAGCCTGTTGATCAGGAATAAAGATGCCTGTTGCGTACGCAGGCCTGGCATCGCCTTTTAGCCGTCTTCTCGCAGGTTGATTCAACTTCATGACAGGAGTCTGAACAAAGAAGTACCTGAGCGCGGCGGCCGCAGTACCCCCTGGACAACGAAATCAGTGTGGACCTTATTTATGATGGAGTCAGGACGTCAGTGCAATGCCTCCAGCAGACACCTGATCTGTTCCTGCAGGCCGTGTCTGTAAAGAAAACTTTTTTCAGACGCATCAGACTTGACTTGAGATATAATAACCTTCAGATTTATGAGACCAAAACCTTGGCCAACTATCCAAAAAACAAGGAGAAGTTTGTGGACGTCCTTAAAGCCGTTATGACCCGGAGAAGTATTCGCAAATATAAAGACAAGCCGGTCACTGATGAGCAGATAAAACCATCCTTGAGGCCGCCATGATGGCCCCCAGTGCAGGCAATGCTCAACCCTGGCACTTTATCATCTGCCGGGACAAAGAGATCCAGGCCAAAGTCAAAGAAATAAACCCCTATGCTGCTATGGCAGATAAAGCCCCGCTGGGTATTCTTGTCTGCGCAGATTTAAACCTGGAAAAATTTCCCGGGTACTGGATCCAGGACTGTTCAGCAGCAACTCAAAATATTCTACTGGCCGCCAATGGTCTTGGACTTGGTTCAGTATGGACAGGAATTCATCCCATAAAAGAAAGAGAGGATGGTTTTCAAAGACTGTTCAATCTTCCCCAGCGGGTGATTCCCATGGCCTATTCTGCCTGAACTTGGGGTTTTTCAGGCAGTTCAGTTTAGTCTAAACAAAGGAGAAAAGGCCATGTCATCGTTAGTCAGAATTATTTTTGCAGCCTTTTTTATCAGCACCTTGATCTTTTTTTCATCTTCAGTTGCAGCTGTGCCCCATGAGCATGAGCATATGCATGAGGTTCACAGTGAATTCGACTTTCTTGTGGAAATGATCCCTCACCATCAGGAGGCAGTGGACAGCTCCAAGGAGATCAAGTCTATAACCGGACGTTCAGAATTGCAAGAATTTGCCCGGGAAATCATAGCGGTTCAGAAAAAGGAAATTCAGGAGCTGCAAGAGTGGATACAACTCTGGTATCCGGATCGACATGCGCATGCTCGCTATGAGCCGATGATGCGGGACATTGCTGGTCTTTCCGTGGAAGAAGCGGAGCGAATTTTTCTTAAAGACATGATTGCTCACCACGAAATGGCCGTCATGATGGCCCGGGATCTTCTTGAAAATGATCTGGCAGAGCACGCTGAAGTAGGGGACATGGCCCGGTCAATAATTGAACAACAGGACAAGGAAATTAAGATAATGCAGGGGTGGCTCAAAGAATGGTTTTAGCATGCCTCTGAAGGTATTTTGGTATCAGGTAGTTATCTGGTTTTCATAATTCAGGATTCCAATCGAGGAGCAAAAATGGTTGACCAACGCAAACACTGGAACAAAGTTTTTGCCAGTAAGAGTGATCCAGAACTCGGGTGGTATGAGAGTGATGTTTCTCAGACCCTGAAGTTTCTTGATTTAATCCCGAAACACGAAGAGGCTGTGGTTTTTCTTCCTGGTGCCGGAACCTCCATTCTTGTGGACGAGTTGCTTGCCAGGGGCTTCAGGATCATATTAAATGACATAAGTGATGAGGCGTTATCCAAGCTGGCAGCAAGAACCGGTAGAAACGAAGAAAGCCTGATTTGGCTTTGCCACGACATTTCCAGACCGTTGCCTGATGGAATACCCGGGGCAGACGTCTGGATCGATCGGGCAGTCCTTCATTTCCTGACGGAAGAATCCAAAATCCAGGGATATTTTGCCAATCTAAATTCAGCCCTTCGCACCGGCGGATATGTATTGCTGGCAGAATTTTCAACAGCAGGCCCCCGAAAATGCGCCGGACTCGAGGTTTACCGATACTCTGTACAGGAAATGACCAGAAGGCTCGGCAAGACATTTACGCTGCTTGCCCATGAGGATTATACGTATATTACTCCGGCAGGCGAGGAGCGTCCTTATATTTACGCGCTTTTCAAAAAGAACTCTGGCCAATAATGAACACCAGGCGCAGCCTGACACTTATATTATAAACCTGGTTCCCACTGATGCTCCATCCTGACCTGAAACCGGCGAAATCATGCTGACTTATTGACACAGGCCATTTTAAATCCTATCCTAACTGTGCTCAAAAAGCAGCACTTTATTTGATTAATAACCCCCCCCGACCTGAATTGCTTATTAATTACTGCATCCCGGCAGGGCAAGCACATGGTCTTTGCTGAATCTCAATGATCTGACCCTTTTCTTAACAATTTTTCAGGATTATTCATGTAAAATGCCTTCATTCACAAAGAATAAGTTGCAGTCTGCAATGCTGACTGTATTGCCTGGACTTACCTTTTTCCTGTTTCTCTGTTCATGTTCAGGCCAGCCAGGCGAAGCCAATCCCATTGATTCTTCTGAGCCCAGGCGCGTGAATGTTCTGGTGCAGGAAGTCATTCCTGTTACAGTAAAAGACGTTGTTTTGCTGCCCGGAACAGCCCATGCCTGGCTTGAGGTCCGCCTGGCTTCCGAAACATCTGGACGGGTGGAAAAACTGCTGGTCCGGGAAGGAAGTGAAGTCAGCAAGGACCAGGTCCTGGCGCACATAGACGTAACCCCTCTGAACGCGGCTCTTGCCCGGGCCAAATCCGCATTCGAGCTTCTCCAGGAGCAGCTGCGTCGGCGTGAAAGCCTCTTTGAGAAAAGAATTATCTCTGAGGAAGAACTGGACAGGATCCGGGCTGAAAAGGTGCAGGCCCGTGAAGTCCTGCGTCAGGCTGAGATTGAATACAACCGCGGCCTGGTGCGGGCGCCAGGCAAGGCAAGGGTGAACAATCTCCTTGTAGAGGCCGGGGAGTTTATGGACAGGGGAGAGGTCATGATTGAACTGGTTAACATTGAAAAGATCAAGTTCCAGGTCCAGGTCCCTGAAATGGATGTGCGTTTTTTAAATGTCGGGCAACCCGTCCAGGTAATGGTTGACGCTTATCAGGATCAGCACTTTCCGGGGGTTATTGATTTTATATCCTTTAAGGCGGATCAGTCCACAAATACCTTCAGAACCCAGGTTGTAGTGGACAATCCCCAAGGAGAAATCCGGCCCGGGATGATGGCCAGGGTTTCGTTCCAGCGCCGTATCATTGCTGATGCTGCAGCCGTTCCTCTTTCAGCCCTTATTGACCGGGGCGGCGAACGCCTGGTTTATGTAGAGGAGAATGGAGTAGCCAGAGCCAGGCCGGTGCGCATCGGAATTATCGAACGTGACCGGGTTCAGATTGTTGAGGGCCTTATCCCTGGGGACAAGCTTATCATTGCCGGTCAACGTGAAGTTGAAGACGGTACTCCGGTACTGGTGCAATGATCCTCAATCATTGGGCCTTACGCAGGCAGGCATCAGTTCTTACTCTGCTGGTGATCCTGGTCATAGTGGGCGTCTATTCATACCTGACCCTGCCCAGGGAATCCTTTCCAGACATAACCATTCCCTACGTGTTTGTGACCACCACCTATGAAGGTGTCTCACCCGAAGACATGGAAACCCTCATTACCATACCCATTGAGCGCAAGCTCAAGGGGCTGGCCGGGGTGGAGGAAATCCGGGCCAGCTCTGCTGAGGGGTTATCCACGGTTGCCGTAAAGTTCATGCCTTCAGTGGACATTGACGACGCCCTGCAGAATGTAAGGGTCAAGGTTGACCAGGCCAAGGCTGACCTGCCTGCGGAACTGGAAGATGATCCTGTGGTAGAAGAGGTCAATTTTTCAGACATTCCAGTGATACGAGTGGTTCTCTCAGGCCCATATTCTCTGGCCAGGCTGAAAAACTGGGCTGAAGACATCAAGGACCAGATTGAAACCATTCCCGGCGTGCTCAATGTCCTGGAAAGCGGAGGCCTGGAGCGTGAAATCAGGGTGGAATTCGACCTGGACCGCATCCGGGCCTATAACGTGCCCTTTTCCAGCATGATCCAGGCTGTGACCCAGAGCAACGTCAACATGCCCAGCGGCAGCATGGACATCGGCGAAACCCGTTACCTGGTCCGGGTTCCAGAAGATTTCAAACACCCCTCGGAAATATTTTCCATCGTGGCCTTTGTCCGTGACGGCAAACCAGTCTATCTCCGGGATGTGGCCAGAATCGAGGACACCCACAAGGATCCCCTGACCCGGAGCCGAATCAACGGAAGTCCCAGCGTGACCCTTTCCGTGCAGAAACGCAGCGGCGAGAACATCGTCCGCATCTGCGACCAGGTCCGCGCCCTGGTGGATGAGACCAGACCCCAGCTGCCCGGAGATCTGCAACTGGACATTACTTCTGATATGTCCCAGAACGTCCGGCTGATAGTCTCTGAACTGGAGAACAGCATTCTTTCCGGACTGATCCTGGTACTGACTGTGATTCTGATATTCATTGGTGGCCGCTCAGCCATTTTCGTGGCCCTGGCCATTCCCTGTTCCATGTTTATTGCTTTCGCTCTTCTGGCCGGACTGGGCATAACCCTGAATATGGTGGTCCTTTTTTCCCTTATCCTGGCCCTGGGCATGCTGGTGGACAACGGCATTGTTATCGTGGAAAACATCTACCGGCACATGCAGAACGGCCAGCCAGGAGAAATCGCCGCCCGCACCGGCACTGACCAGGTGGCCTGGCCGGTAATCACGGCCACCCTGACCACCCTGGCCGCCTTTATTCCCATGCTTTTCTGGCCCGGGATCGTGGGCGAGTTCATGATGTTCCTGCCCAAAACCCTGATCATGGTCCTTTCCGCGTCTTTATTTATTGCCCTGGTGGTCAATCCCGTACTGTCTGCCCGCTATCAGAAGGTGCGTGCGGCCACACTCCCTGACCCTGACCAGCCTGTCCGCCAGGCATGGATCAAGAGGATATATCTTCGCCTTCTCAAGTGGTCCCTTGGACACAGATTAATTGTCCTTTGCACTGCTTTTCTGTTTCTAACAGTCTCAATCACGGCCTTCGGAATCTGGGGCAAGGGTGTGGAATTTTTTCCTGAAACCGATCCCAACAGGGCCTTTGTGCATATCCGGGCACCCGAGGGAACCAGCCTGGATGCTTCAGACAGGCTTGTGGCCCAGGTGGAATCCATTGTCAGGGAATATGAGGATATTGAGCATGTTATCGCCAATATCGGCTCAGCCGGCGGCGACCCCTTTGCCGCAGGCGGCCCTGGCACTCATCTGAGCCGCGTGGTTATTGATTTCAAGGATTTTCACGAGCGCTCCCAATCCTCATCCAAGACCGTGGCTGAAATCCGGGAGCGGGTTCTGGCCGCCATTGCCGGAGCTGAACTGCAGGTGGAAAAGGAAGAGGGAGGCCCTCCAACCGGCCCTCCGGTGAACATGGAAATCACTGGAGTAGATATCCGGGTGCTTGGCCAGCTGGCCGCTGAAGTACGCAGGTCCATAAAAGACATTCCCAGTCTGGTTGATCTGAAAGACAACTTTGTACATGGAAAGCCTGAAATTCTGATCAATGTGGACAAGGAAAAGGCCGCGCTCCTTGGCCTGGACACCTACTCCATTGCTTACACCGTAAAGGCCGCCATCGGCGGAGTCAGGGTAGGCGTGCTGCGCGATGACCGGGACGAATACGATATCACTGCCCGTTTGCCTGAAGAAGCCAGAAATTCTCTGGAATCCCTGAACCGGCTGACCGTATCAGGACCTCAGGGTCAACCGATTCCACTGACCAGCGTGGCCCAGGTGGAATTGTCCAGCGGAGTGGGAGACATCATGCGCCTCAACCAGCGCAGGGTGGTCACAGTTTCCGCATCTGTATCCGGACGGCTGGCCAATGATGTGCTCAGGGATATCGAACATCACCTGGCCGGTTTTGACTGGCCGCGTGGTTATTCCTATCAGTTTACCGGTGAGCAGGAGGAGCAGGCCAAGGCAAAGGATTTTCTGAGCAAGGCTTTTTTTGGGGTGCTCATGCTGATCTTCCTGATACTTATCACTCAATTCAATTCCATCATACCTGCCCTGATCATTCTGACCACGGTCCTGCTCTCACTGATCGGAGTATTTACCGGCCTGCTGGTCACTGGGATGGCTTTTGGAATCATTATGACCGGGATCGGGGTCATAAGCCTGGCTGGAGTGGTGGTAAACAACGCCATAGTGCTCATTGACTATTACATGCAGCTTCTGGGCCGGGGCATGGATCGCGCAGAGGCCCTTCTCCAGGCCGGAATGGTCAGGTTCAGGCCGGTAATGCTTACTGCCATTACCACCATCCTGGGCCTGATGCCCATGGCCACTGGAGTCAGTTTTGACTTCAAAAGCCTGTCCTGGAGCATAGGCGGAGAATCAGCCCAATGGTGGGGACCCATGGCTGTGGCCGTGGTCTTTGGCCTGGCCGTCGCCACCCTTCTGACCTTGATAGTGGTCCCGGTTCTGTGCTCCCTGTCCAGAAGCCTGCCCGGAGTAGCCCGGGGGCTCTATGGCGAAAATAAAAAGTGGATAGTTACGAAGGATTAAGGGTTTCGCTTTTTTGCAAACGCATCTTATCAGCAGATAGAACGCTGGAATTACTTGCGGGCTTGGGTGTTTTAGTTCACGATAGCAATAAAACATTATTGACTTTTGTCACGTGACACGCTACTCTGTCCTCAATGATCAAGACCTTTGCAGATAAGCATACAAAGTCCTTGTATGAAACGGGAAAGTCAAAAAAACTGCCTTCAGATATTCACAGAAGGGCCTCAAGGAAGCTGGAACATGTAAATCTGGCCAGTTCTCTCGATGATCTTAAAGTCCCCGCCTGGGAACAGGCTGCACAAACTTGCAGATGATCGTGAAGGACAGCATTTAATAGCTATAAATGATCAGTGGCGTATCTGTTTTCGGTTTGAAGATGGCGACGCTTTTGATATAGAGGTTTGCGATTACCATGAACAGGAGGTGAAATCATGGCTATCAACAATACTGGAATTAAACGCAGGCCCTCCCACCCTGGTGAGATGCTACGCGAAGATTTCATGCCTGATTATGAATTGAATGTTTCAGCACTGGCGAAGGCGAAAGCACTGGGGGGTTCACGCCAGTCGATTAATGAACTCATACTGGAGCGGAGAGCAGTCAGTCCTCAAATGGCCATCCGGCTTGGCCGGTTGTTTGGAAACTCAGCAGAATTCTGGCTGAATGCGCAACGGGCGGTTGATCTGTGGGAAGCTGGTCAGGCGCTTAAATCCGAAGTGGCAAGAATTCGGCCGCTAAATGCTGCATAACTGATCACAACAAAATGAAGGCTTTTTGCAGCTTCTTATAAGCGCCCCATGTGTCAGGATAGTTGTCGCCTCGAAGAATAGAAGTTTAGAACTGCTTTTTCCATATCAAAATGGTGGTTCAAAGACTCAAAATCAAGTAAAAAACGAGACCTTCTAAAATATTTTCAGTACATTGGCTGGGTCCGACCCGAACAAAAGTGACCGAACAAACATGGCTATCCCCGTAAGTTAGCTGTCATTCAAAACTTCGTCCATGCTCTGGGCTGTAAGGATACGTTCTGACCATTGCCTCAGTTGTTGAGAACCGGCGGACTCAATCAATCGTTGCTTGTCTTCCGGGATAGGACCGAACTTAAGGGCCAGCAGGCGTGAAAACAGCTGGGCTTCGCCTTTCTGCATGCCCTGTTGCATGCCCTTTTTAAGAGCGATTCTTTCTATGCCTGTTACGTATGGCATTTGATACTCCTCCTCTATTTGACGAATATCGCTGAAAATTTTGGACTCCAGGTCTTCGGGAAGGGACATCATCCAGTCCAGCACTGCAAACAGATCCAGGATTCTCTGACGATTCCAGCCCCGGGCAAAGAGAATGCGGATCAGGCGAATCTTGGCTGCGTATCGCTCCTGAGTTTGCCCTGGGTCTTTTTGGTCAACAGATGCACTGCTGTTACCAGGGCGAAAGCATTATTCGAGTCAAGCAGCTGATCTGTTTTCGATTCCCAGTCCAGAAGTTTGACAGCTGGAAAATCAAACCTCATCCGGCAGCCGTAGAGCTCATAGCCAAAGCTGTCCGGATGCCAGCCCGGACTGGTATCAGCCAGCACCGCAAGACTGGCCAGGGGCTTGTCGTACCGGTCAAAAAGCCGGTAATGATAGGTGAACATCCGCCTGGCAAAAACATTCTCAATATCACCCTGAACCTCAATATGTACGTATACCCAGCCTTCATCTCCGCATAACCTGCGCACCCGCACCAGCTTGTCCACATATCTGCGTCCAAGTTCAGCATCCCTGGTCACCTGCTGTAATTCCTTGTCCAGAAAATCATACCCTGAAGTCCAGTCAATGTCATCAAAAATTACAGGGAAATAGAACTCCATAAATTCCGGGAAATATCTTTCCAGCGCTACTTTCCAGGGGCTGTCGTATTCATCGCTCATAGGTTCTGCCTCAAATTTTTAGCTGTGGCGGCTCAAGCTCGCCTGCTTAGATCGCTGAAGTATTTCGAGTCGTACTTAGGGATGTTCAAAATACCGATATGCCTAGGCGCTTAGCACAAATTTCAAACAAACATGTTGGTTGCTAAAATCTGTTCCTGGTTCCTGGTTCTTCGTTCCTGGTTACCTCTTGTTCCCAGGCTGGAGCCTGGGAACAAGAAAAGAAAGAAAAGAAAAGAAAAGAAAAAAATCCCTGCTTGCATGTTAGTGGGGACAGGCACCCCGGCACTTATTTTTTATTGAACAAGAAACAGATTAGAAAAATAAGTGCCGGGAGAGCCAGTCCCCGTGCTCAACGCGTCCTGCA
>PWSL01000160.1 GCA_003563255.1 Desulfonatronospira sp.
AAAACCACTGTCAATGCCTTCCTGAATTTCGTCAAACTCGTCCAACATCAGAAGAAGGCCCAAGTTATCCCTGCTCAGAAATTCCAGAACAATCTCTATATAATCGCAAAAATCAGTAAAAGGACAGTTCTCACTAATCCCTTTCTGCAAAATATCATTAAAACGCCTTGCTTTTTTGCCAGGGGCCAGCACTGTACCCTCGGGCAAAGGAGTACTTCTGCCAAACTTCTGTAAGCTTTTAACAATGTCTTTGGCCATTTTCCGGAATATTTCTGCTGTTGATATTCCAGCTGTATACTTGCTTCCCTCAGTCCCCTGAAGGCTGCAATAAACCCCGAGCCAGCCTGGAATGGCATCCGATCCTTCAAGATGCCAGAGAATTGATGATTTACCTGACCTGCGATTACCTTCGAGAAGAACTACGTTGCCACTTTGCATCACTTGTCTACGAATCTGATCAAGTAATTCGTCCCGGCCAAAAAAAACATCACTACGCTCTGGTTTGACTGGGTCACCACAGACATAGGGACTGCCAGAAAAAAGTTGAACTTCCTCCCTTACCCCAGAAACAGAATCAATGACTTCAAAAACAATTTCCCTTGATCCTTCAACTTGGCGACCATCAAGGAGCTTGGCGCTCCAGTGAATTGTTAGGTTTAAATTGGCTAACTCTTTCTGACTAGGACCGTTTATGTCAATAATCTTAGATTCTCCTTCTTCCAAATATGCAATTTGCTTACTTCCCCAGTCAGGCTCAGTGGAAATGATCAGATTGCGCAGAGGAAGGAATCCCTGGTTTTCGACTGTGATTGATATTTCTGAAGCTTCACCAGCGCGCAACCCTGTAGTTGAAGAATTGAATTGAAGTTCAATCCTGTTAAACATAACGTCACAGGCCAACTGCAATTGGGAAATTAACAAGCTGGTGACATTTCTGGCCTGCTCCTCAGTGGGACGTTTTCCCTTAATTTGAGAATAAGAATAATTCAGCGCCCTGATGGATTCCTGAAGCACGCTAAGGAGTCCAGGGCCTGTTGGTATTGTATCTATTCCCTGAAGGCTTGAGGCTACTGATGCAAAACTGGTAAACCATGGTTTTAAAGGGTTGCCTGAATCAGTCTCATCTGCTATTTGGTTGTAAATCTCACTAACCCTTGATGCCAGTCCACTCTGAAAAGACAAGTCCAACGAATCTTCCATTAGTTCATCATGTCTTGAGAGTTCAGGCTCAATCCTGTCCAGCCAGTCCGCAACTGGGTCCTGATCACACCTGGTCAGGATCTGGACCAGGTAAGTCAGGGCATTGACCTTGTTTTCATGATACCGCCTGGCCACATTCTGCTGAATTTGCAGGGGCGGCACCGGAACCGGCAATTCTTCAATGCTGGTTTTGGATAGATGTTTTATGGTTGTTCCGCGGGCATGAGCATCGAGCCATTTTTTGCACTCGTTGCTCTCTAAGTAGGCCAAAAGAAAGTGAGGGTCTATAAGGCCCTGATCCACTCTGAGGATTACAAGCCCTGAAGCGGCAATGGCCCCTACAGCGCTGTTGCGCACCAGGCCGGCCTTGCCAATGCTGCCTGATTTGGAAATAAGAATATCCCCTGATTTGAGTTTCCATTTGGGGTCAACACCAGACGCTGCTTCCGGTGCGAGCCAGGATGAGGCTTTGGAGGCATATCCATGCTGGATGTCTTTTATTCTAACATACGGAACATCCTGATGCTGTAATTTGTCTTTTTCTGGTATAGATTTATCTTTTCCAGCCTGTAATACTTGTTCAGCTAAATCGGTCAGGTGCGGAGAATAATCTAAGAGATTTTCACTTGGCATGGGCCTGCCTGCCATAATCCTGCAAAAATCTCCAAGCTTGAGAATCTGAACTTCATGCGGAAGGGAATCTAGGACCCCTGTCAAAGCGTTCAATTCGCGTCTCTTAGGTGTTAAATCATAATCCAGTTTTTCCAGGTCGTTAGCTTCAACCTCCCAGGAATGCTCTGCATGATCTTTGCTTCTGGCCTGTTGAACCAGCTCATTGAGCTGTTCAGACTGAATCGCAACTACTTTACTACCTGGCGGCTTGAAAAAATATGGTTCAGCATCCAGCATCCGGATTTTTTGGGTTTCACCTCCGCGCCTGATTGCCAGGATGGCGGTCTTAATACCGGCATAGGGCAAAGCACCTGCTGGAAGAGATATCACAGCCTCCACAGTGTGCCTTTCAATAAGCATCCGGCGCAGCGGCATTTCTGAACTTCTGAAAAGCACCCCCTCAGGAACAATGATCAAGGCCCGGCCTTCAGGTTTGAGCTGGGAGAGTGCGTGCTGAATAAAAAGGGCCGCACCATCTTTGGTCCTGACCGGATAATGCTCCAGTCCGGCCGGATCAACGCGCATGCCCATAGGTGGATTAGTTAGAACCAGATCAAATCCATTGGACACAGAATCGCTGGAAGGAGTTCTTTCCAGGCTGCTGCCCAGCTCCAGGCGCGGCTCTTCCACTCCAGCCAGAATGATCCTGGTCAGCCCGATTACAAAGGATTCGGGGTCCAGCTCAACTCCGGCAATGTACAGCAAGGAAGAGCTGACACGCCTTGGTTCTTTGTTTTGCTGCTCTTGCACATAATCCCAGGCTGTAGTGAGAAGACTTCCCAGGCCAAAGCATGGATCATAAATCCTGGCCCCTGGAAATGGCGCGGCCAGTCTGACCATGATTTCCGCGATGCCGGCAGGAACAGGCAGAAAACCAGATCCAGCTGAATGTTTTTTTGAAGAGTTTTCAATTATGGAATCAAAAGTTTTCAGCAACGCCCTGCGGTCAGCCTGGGTTTCAAAAGGCTGATCAGCCAGCCATCCTGCCAGCGGGGTCCAGGATGATGGGGGCAGCCCGGATACTTTTTGAATAGTTGGAATGAGGCGGCAAAGGTATGCTGCCAAGGTGTTCTGGGATCTGTTCAGGCTCTGCAGCCTGGGCAGAAGTTGGTCTTTGAAAAAGGTCTGCGTCTTTTCAGGGGAAAAGGCATGCCATGTTCTCCAATGACAGCTTGCAGGGAGTACAGGGCTGTACTCAACCTCATCAAAAGCGGCCATGGCTTCCAGTTCCGCGTCCTGGAAATCAACCCAGCGCAAGAATATAAGCGTTGCCAGGATTACAGGCAGGTCATGGCGCGACAGATCAGGATATTTTCTGAAAAAGTCGAGGGAGTTGCTGGATGCTGAACTCGAATAACCAGAACCGGGCATGACTATAACTCCCCGGCAAAGGCCTTGAAAAAAAACAGCCAGGCCAGCTGCTCCACATAGTTGCGGGCGTCAACACCTTCATGATTGAGCTGGTCACAGGCGTTTTTCACTGCCTGACGGACTTCTTGTCTTGGGTCAATCCCCTGGGCAAACTGCCACAGGGTCTTGAATATGGCCATTTCCTGATATGGACGTACTGTTTTGCGGGTGATCTGGTCTACATGATAACCAGCAGAGAAGGCTTTCTCCCATCGATTCCAGTCAAGGGAGACCCCCATGCGGGTGATAATGTCCTGGGGGGAAGGAACACTTTGCAGAGTCTCATAATTGCCGGTGTCGTTATCCGTGAGAATCCAGTCCCGGCCGTTGGAAGCCATGGAAAACCTGATTATCAGCCTGCGGGCATAACGCGAGGCCTGCTGCATACCATCAGCCGCGCTGCCGGCTTTGACCTCAAGTACTGCCAGGGGAACCCCGTGATGGGTAAGCAGGTAATCAGCGACAATTTCCTGGGAAGGATCGTACATGTTTTCACCGCTGATATTGACCCGGCCCGGTCCAATACGCACCTCCCGCCTCCATCCCCAGCCGGCTGCTGAAAGAGCAGGCTCGATCAACTCCTGACATATGGCACGTTCATTCTGGACCGTCATGTACTCTCCTGAAACATCTTGCTCATAATAAGATGCCGGCTTTGCCGGCGGTAATCATCCTGGCCATAGCAACCAGCATGCCAATCATTAATACATTTGCTCAATAACCCTACAGCGAAACTTTGATTTTATTCGCAGGGGACTGGCTCTCCCCGTACTTATTTTTTCAAGCAAATAAAATCACCTTTTAACAAAAATAAGTGCAGTGGTGCCTGTCCCAGGTGGCTGTAACCAGCGAGGTTTGAAAAGTTTCGCTGTAGTGATAACAAATAATTCAGGAATAGGAGCATCAGGTATGTCCTGCATATCATGCCCTTTATTGAATATGTCTGCAATTATCTATAATAATCATTGCTTATCTCTTTGTACGTCCCGACAACATCGAAAGGTTCTTCAGCCGGATCAAATGCAGGCTGGGAGACATAGTCGTTCCAGTGCTTTTCATAGAGCTTTCGTCTTAAAAGAATTAGCTCAACATTTTCACCTGGACTGCCCTCATCAAGACCAGGATCAAACTTGATTCCACCAATATCCGTCAGAATATAGCGGTGATGCAGCTTTTCTCCGCCCTTACGTTGTTTCCAGCGCTGAATAATTAGTTTGCATTCAGCTGGTATTCTTGGCTGGAGATGACTGAGGCACTCACTTTTAAAATAACTGAAATCCGCTTTGTCAGAGGTGTGCAATGCTATCTTTCTCATCGCGGGCCGAGCCAACCGGTTGGCTACAAGCGTATTGATAAATGCTTCAAGCGGCTTCCGGAATCTTGGATTTTCTGCCCCGAAGTGGGGATCAATAAAATGAAGTTCTGAACAATTAGCCAGCAATGGAATTATGAATTCAGACATGATCTTAGCTTTTCGGGGACAACACTCCTGATCATCGACTTTCCAAAGTGCACTGGTATCAACGTCTCCCTTTTTCAACACTTTGGCATGCTTTCTCGGGTTCACCCTTGACAGGATAGCCTGAAACGCCTGCCTTTCATTTTCTATCTCAGCATTTTCCAGCCAAGAAATGTTGCCATTATACTCATATCCGATACGCCGAATGCGCCGTTCCGCAAGAAGATTGAAAATAGCAGTTATCCTTGGCATCTCATTATCCGGATCTGCATTAGCTGCTGCCTGCTTGAACTGCTTTCTCCAATTTTTGAATCCTGGAAATTCGGACATGATTCGAGAAGTTCCAATCCCAAATTGTTCGATAAAATATCGATATTCAGAACGATCCTTACCCCAATCAACTGCAAGCTCAGGCTCAATAGCATACTCATAAATCATCAGAACAGCTCCCTGGCACGTTCAGCAAAAAAACCATGGGGCCAGGGCCGGTCAAACTCACCTTCCTTATTGACTGGTATGTGCAACACCTGTGAGCCTTTATTATCTGGCTGGACATACAGCACAGATACCTGGTCTGGAGTAATAGGAATAGCACCTTCTTCCAATTCACCTTCGGATGTTTCCCTTATACGACGAAGGATGCGCAGGATTAAATGCTCGGAGTGGGTTTCAAGCAGGAAAGTGTTATTGTCTGAAAGAGCAGATTCAATAAAAACATCCCCAAGCTCTGCCTGCAAGGCAGGGTGTAGGTGAATCTCAGGCTGCTCAATGGCTATGATCTTATTCTTAGATCCATAGGCAGAAACAAGCACGGGCAGAACCTGACTCACGCCGATCCCAACATCACGATGAGATACCTGGGTGTCTGTTCTGCGATCAAAAAGCACCAGCTCTTGTATACTGACAAGATCTGCCTCTTTGTTTCTTATTTCAGACAACACTCCGTATAAAGTTCCAAACAGATCACCGCCGATATCATCTTCATTGCTACCTCCAAGACGGTCATAGTCTTCATCAACAAATGCTCTTTCAATCTGCTCAATGATTTCTTCATAGTCAGCGTCAATATCATCAAGGGTCAACAAGTTTCTTATGGACATTTCATAGGGGGTACTCAGCTTTTTGTCATCATTTTGCCATTTATTGACCTTATCTCTTACTTCCTTGTTACGACGGACCACATCCCAGGCATATCCGCCCCCAGCGTGCCAGTTGATGTCGTCATGATCTGCAAAAGCAATATGGCGGGGAGGGTATGAGCGAAGTGGACCTAAATATTGCAGACGCTTTATTTCAGCATAAACAACAGAATTCAACTCCTGGATCAATTCATCCAACGCCCTGGGCAGAAAAAAACGCACAGCCTTAGCCAGGTCTTCCTGACGTGTGCCACGACTTACAGGGAAAAAGTTTAGTTTCTGCTTGGCTTCTTCATCAAGGCTTTTATCTTTTATGCCTTTAGGAAAAAAAGTACCCATTGGTCCTCTCAACCTAGCAATGATTTCAGCAATAGGTTCTTCAAGGTCCTGTATATCTTTTTCTGTCACACTTCCGGTGGTAGTGAAACTTTCAAGTAAAGCGGTGACAAGTCTTCGGATAACAGGGTGCTTGTATGGCAACATGTCCAGAGCCATCATGTTTTCTGGCCTTCGGCTCATGCGCAGCAGAGTTTCTCCCTGACTTTCAAGCTCGTAGGAAATTACATTGGGCTTAGACCCGGCAATAGGCTGATCATGATCGTCCAAGGGCATGCCTATTGCTATATCCAGAGTAATATCATCAACCGGCTCAAGGATCTCTTTCAATCTGCCGGTCATTCTTCCAGTTTCCAGAGACACCCCCCATTTCATGCGAAGATTGGCCTGACGGCGATAGATATATTGGCGGAACCCCCCCAGATCAATGGAGCTACCTCCAAGCTCTGTACGGAACTGATCCAGTTCGCCGGTACGCATGGCCTCATGCATCAGGGTCAGGCTATGAATAATACTTGACTTGCCCGAACTGTTAGCCCCGAAAATGAGGGTGATGGGCTTGACAGGAATATTCTGAGATTTTGCAAATGCCTTGAAATTGCCAAGATGAAGTGATGTAATCATATTATCTTTCCTATGAGGCCAGAGCTTTGGCCTGTATTTCCATTTCCTGAAGAAGTTCTTTCATGTTGGCTTGCCGCCATGATGCTGTGAGATCGCCAGAAAAGGCTCGATGGAGGAGATTGTCGAATAGGGAATCAATGTTCTCTGTCGACTGTTTCTGTAGTTCCAACTGTCCAAGTAAACTATTAGCTATCTTGCAAAATTGAGATTGAGCATCCAGTGGTGCCACGGCTACTTCAAGCGTAGAGATGTCCTTCTGGTTTAAGCTTGCCTGATTGACTGCCCGCTTGCATCGTTGCCGGTAAGCCGTACGAACTGACTCTGTATTCAGAATTGCGAAGAGGTATTCAGGTAACACCTTGTTCTGATCTGAACGTATCAACAACAGGTTCATGCCATGAATGAGACATGGTGGTTGCCCCTTGTAAATTGCCGTCTTGCCGATATGGGACTCACTGTTGATATGGCTGAATAGTATATCCCCATACTGCAGCATCCACCTATCTCGGGCTTCATCATCAAGCTCAACATACCTAACGTGTTGAGGATTGATAATCCCAGCGGAGATCGTCTCAATACGACTTACGGGGTAGCCCTGACCATTTTGGTTTTGTGCAGCGGTAGTTCCATTTCGAAGTAGTATGAGCAGATCACCGACAGCATCGGTCGGAAGCCGAAGAGGATTTAGGACGGGATCACCAAACATTTTAATGAACAGGGCGGGAAGAATACGTTCCGCCTTTTTATCCGCCTCAATCCGCATCTTTCGTAGATGATCCGCCTGATCGAGTATCTCGACAATTCGACGTTGCTCAGAGAACGGAGGAAGCGGGATTTTTATCTCTTTCAGATTTCCAATTGAAACACTGGCCTGATTTACCGCTCTTTTAATTATTGACTTTAATTGTATTTTGAAAAAATTTGATCTTAAGGAGTATAATAGAAAACTAGGATCAATTAGTTGAACATTAGGCCTAAGACATAATAAGTTCATTCCATGTACTAAAGGCTTTGGAAAGCCATTATACATTGCGCAATTACCAATACGCTCTTCGCTGTTTATATGGCCAAATAAAATATCGTTTTCTTTAAGGTACCACTCCTTTTTTTCTCCTTCCTTAATCCCACCATAACCGACGAGTTGAGGATTGATAACTTGTTCAGAAATTGTTTCTATCCTTGTTATGGGCAACCCATCAGCGATCGAAGATTGTCTTATATTCAAGCCATTCCTGATAGTTACGGAAATATTATCAAGGGGAACTGAAGGCCACTTCATCTTGAAGCCTCCACATCCCTAAGCAAATTTTTCAATCCACTTGTGATGTCCCGTTCAATTTCCAACACTTCACGAATCAAATCTGCCGGGTCTTCATCTGGCATTTCCTCACCAATCTGAGGCTTAAAGCGGCTTGCAGTAAGGCTAAAGTCACTGCCTTCTATCAAATCATACTCAGCCCACCAGCATTTGGGTTCTTCAGATCCTGGTGAAAGAACAGAACCGGCCTGCTGGCCAGGCGGAGTCTGAAAATCTGATTTCCGGTACTGCTCCCAAGCTTTCAACAAAGCTGGTATTTCATTTTTTTCCGGGGTTTCAGGCCTCCCCCCACCTTGGATCTTGTCCGGATCATAGCCGTCATTTTTGACTTCATAAAACCAGATTTTTCTGGTCATTGCCTGCCTCTTTTTCTGAGCATTGACCGGCTTCCGGAAAACCAGGACCGATGTTTTCACTCCAGCGTAAGGCTTAAACACTCCAGCTGGCAGAGAAACCACGGCCAGGACCTCAAATTCCACAATCAGTTTCTTTCGCAGATCCTTATGCGCCCGGGAAGAACCAAACAAAGCACCCTCGGGCACAACCACCGCACAACGCCCTCCAGGTGCCAGAGATTCCATCATCAAAGCCAGAAAAAGCAGTTCGCTTTTCTTGGATGTGGTGGGCAGATCATGACGGATTGAGTCTTTGGGCAATACACCTGCAAAAGGCGGATTTGACAAAATAACCTTGTATTTACGGTTCAGATCGTCTTCAGTCAGTCCACCCATCTCAGAGAGAACATTAGCCCTCTTTATCGGGGCCTTGCCTATGCCGTGCAAAACCAGGTTCATCATTGAAATGCGCATCATCTGCCTGGACACATCAGTACCAAATATTGAAGACTCCAGCAGGTTCCAGTCTGGAATCTTTTCCCCAGCCCCCTTATGGTAAGTCTGAATATTGGGGATCTTTTCCCTGGCTTCCTCCAGGGTCTGGTTTCGTTTCTCCAGCCATTCCTTACCATAGATAGGAAGCTCTTTTGGATTTTCACTGTACTTTGCCAGCAGATAATTTACTGTGTCTATGAGAAAGCCAGCCGTACCACAGGCAGGATCAAAAACCGTGTCTCCAATATCTGGGTCAGTCATGGCCACCATGAAGGCCCTGATCT
>PWSL01000275.1 GCA_003563255.1 Desulfonatronospira sp.
CACTACAGCGAAACTTATAAAATACAGTATGGTATCTCAGTTGGGGACAGGCACTTTTGCCGATAGAAAACTGTCAACTGTTCAAAAATCCCGGCGGCAAAAGAGCCAGTCCCCGGAGGTCAATCATAAGTTTCGCTGTAGTGTTATTTACAGGCATTAAAATAAGTGCGGGGAGAGCCAGTCCCCATGCCACATGCAAATGGCTAAACTGTTACAAAAGGTCGAAGGAGGGGTATGTAAAATATAGCAAAAAATAAGCCAACACAACCTAAAAAATGCTATTATTATCTATCTTCGTGTTATTATAATAGGTTAGATATTAAAAACATCAGATGAAGAGGGGGGCGGAGATAAAAAAGTCGGGTTTTGCTGCCTCTTTTGGGTGACAGTTGCAAACTTTGGTTGGCACCAGAGGGATTGAATATGATAATTTTATTGATACAGGGGTATAAAATGATATTGAAGTGAGTATAAGAAAGGCTTTCGGGGGCAAGGGTGCAGGATTTTTGGGAAACACCATGCACATACACCAAAGTTAGTAGAGGGAAATTTTTGTGAGTACGGTGCAGGTACTTTTGGGGACCCTGCATCCGTACTCATGAAGTGGGGAGGGGCTTTATCTTACTGGATCGGCTCGAAGCCCGGACTTGACATCCCTGTACTCTTCCACGTCGCTGTAAGTAAAGGCGCTGACATCTATGCCACTTTCCCGGAAGGCCTGCTTGACCTCCTGGACCAGGGGCAGGCTGTGCAGGTGTATGATGCCTAGACCCAACAGCAGAAGCAGGGATGAGGTCACAATGATCCTGGCCCATCTTCTTTTTGCCCCGGCCGGGGCTTTGGCATCGGCCGGGGCGTTAAGGGTTACTTTTTTTTTCATGACTTATCCTGTTTATCTGATTTCCATCAGATGTTCAGTGATGCCGGGAAAGACAACCATGAACATCAGCCAGGCCAGGAACAGAGTCAGGATGAGGTTGAAGCCCTGGGTGAAGACATAGTGATACAGGATCTTTCCACCGGCAAAGTACTTGGCCAGTTCGCGGAAGTTGGTGGCCAGTCCGATGCTGGTAAAGGCCATGGCAAAGAACCAGGCCCTAAGCGGGTTGGCCCATCCGCCCAGTACGCCGTCGCTGACAATGGTCTCGCCCATCTGGTGTCCCAGGGATTCATACACGATGGTGAAGAATACGGAAGCCACCACAAAGCCGATAACGAATTTGGGAAAGCGGACCCAGATTTCGCGCAGGGCTGCGCCTACAGACAGTTCAACGTTGCTGCCTTCGCGCTCCACCTTGACCGCCCAGTAGGCAGCGATACCAAAGGCCAGGATACCGATCATGACATTCTGAATCATCTTCAGAGTGGCTGCGGTGTACATGGCTCCGGGGCCAAGGAGTTCGCCCGCGGCCACAACCGCGCCGGTGGAGTCAACAGTACCGCCGACCCATGCGCCGCCCAGGATGGGGTTCATGCCTACGGCCACAACAAAGGCCGGAATGAGGAACATGAACAGGGCGGTGAAGACCAGGGACAGACCCACAGCGATGGTCAGTTCTTCACCCTTGGCCTTGGAGGCTGCTGCTGCGGCAATGGCAGCGGATACGCCGCATACGCTGGCTGCTGCAGCCACGCATATATTCAGGGGTTTGGAGGGCAGCTTGATGTACTTGTTGCCTACCCAGTAGCCGATGATGAGAACGGTGGGAGTAACACCCCAGGCCACCACGATGCCGGGTGCACCGATCATGAGGATCAGACCGAAGAGAATACTGCCGCCCAGGAGAACCAGGCCGGTCTTGATGTAGTATTCGGTCTGGACCGCTGGTTTGACCCAGCCGGGAGTGCTGAGGGTATTACTGATTAGAAGACCTATAATGATACACCACAGCACGTAGCTCAGGCCGTATTCGCTGGCTATGGCGTGGTTGCCGATGAAGAATCCGATTATGGATATAATGAACACTATGGGATATCCCACCAGAAATGTGCCCACATTGCCGCCCATGAAGCTGATACCGATGGAGAACATGAGCCCTGTCAGGATCATGAGCAGGATCATGGAGGGGATAACATTGTAGCCGGAAACATTGGCATCGCTTCTGGCGCTGGACTCTGCGTCCCGGGCATCCAGCCAGGCATCGATGGCGTTGACGGCCTCTTCGTTTAAGGCTTCATCCTCGAAATCGGCCTCTGCAGCTGCGGCCTGGGCCTCTTCAGCCTCAGCCAGGGCCTCTTCAGTTGCCTGCTGGGCTTCTTCATATGCTGGCTTTGCCTCCTCCCGCATTTCAGCTGCTCTGGACTCGCTCATGTAAAAGGCTTCAATGGGATTGTCATCCCAGCCTTTGGGACGCTGGATAAGCCAGCCCATTGCAGGTCCCAGTCCGTAGTCCCTGGCCTGGACAGCATCCAGTTCATCCTGGGCCTTGATCTGCTCTATAGTGGCAAAGGGGGCCCTTTCTTCCTCGTACTCAACCACTGCCTCGTGCTCAGCCAGCTGCTCTGGAGCGTCCGCAGGGGTGGCTACCCAGAAGGCCACCAGGGCGAACAGAAGCAGGGCCAGGCCGAGCCAGTTGGCCCACCAGTCTTCTTTTTTGTACAGTTGCGCCCAGTCCCTGCCCTTGCCGGAGGTGGCGGTCGCAGCCATTTCTTCCTTAATCGCCTCTTGGGCTTCTTTTTTGTCTTTGTCAGCCATAGTTTGAACTCCTTATTTAGTGTTTAAATTTTTATCACTACAGCAACACTTTGTGTTAATTTTTGCCACGGCCACAGGGGACAGGCACTTTTGCCGAACTCAAACCGTAAAATGGCCGGACTCCCTGCGGCAAAAGAGCCAGTCCCCTTCGAGTTCAAATAAAGTGTCGCTGTAGTGTTATAGGGTTATTTTTTGATAACAATAACGTTGTGCTTGCCCAGGTTGATGACCTTGCAGGTCACTCCGCCCAGGGCTCCCCTGGATACAGCACCGTGTTTCCCGGAAGCGCCCATAATAATGTAGTCCACATTCTGCTGGTCTGCGGTCTCAAGGATTACGTGTTCAGGAGCACCAGCCTTGATCATTACTTCACCCTTGACGCCTTTTTCAGCCAGCATGCTTTCCACTGCCTTCTTGATGCTCTCACCCTCCTTTTGCAGGGTGTTTTCCAGGAGATTGCATTCATCCCGGCCCACAAAGGAGATGCACAGGTCAGGGACGACCACTACCGATGAAATGGTGGCCCCACCGTGTTTTTCGGCCATCTCAATGGCCTTGCCCAGGGTCTTGTTTGCGAATTCCGATCCATCATGGGGTACCAATAGTTTCATAATAAAAATCCTCCTAAGCTGTTTTTTTGGTTTAAAAATTTGCAGGCGCAAAAGGCTGCACCTCTCTCTTCCTAAATTTGCCTGTTGAAGTTAAATCACAGTTCAAGGTGTCCTGGTGGATCAGCCTGTTCCAGCTATTTGAAGATCAATAAAAAATAATGTTGCATTGCTTGTGCAAAAAATCTATGTTTGGCAAGTGGCTTTTGCAATATAGGGGCCAGTTTTGAAGACAAGGTTAATTTTTTAAAATAACGATTTGTTTCAGTATGTTAAGATAAAATGGAGTGTTATGGGCCGGCCGCTGAGCAAAACAGGACTGAGTGCAGGCGCAAAGTATACGAGGCAGGTGCCAACGTATATCAGCATCAGAGATAAACTTCTGTTTTAATCAGTGCTTTTGTACGAGACAACTTGACATGCTTTTTGTCCGAGTCACCAGGTTCAAGGATATTAGTATGCTTGCTCTCTTCCCCGGGAACGCTGAACTCCGGCTGGGCACAAACACCGGGGAACGGGGTGATTTTAACTCTCAAGTTCTGCAACCGGGCAGATTTTTTTCATGGTTACAATCCGGCTTTCACCTCAAAACAGGCTGGTTCTTGATATCGAGGAACCAAGCTCTTCCCGGGATACGGGTATGTTGAGCCAGGCTTTCGGCAATGACTGGCGTCAGGGGCTGTTTATGCTTGGCTCCAGAAGTGAACTGGCTTCCCTGTCTTCTACCGCCCGTTACTGGGGTGAGATCGCTGCTCATTATCTCACAGGTCTTTGTCATATCCCGCCCACAGAAAGCAGGGTTGAGGTAGAGCATCCTGTATCTGACAGGATTGATGCATGGGTGGAAGCTGCCCCCCCTATGCCGGGTGGGGAATACCTGGGCCGGGATACCCTGATTTCTGTGTGGCGGTCTCTAAATGCATGGGTGGCTCAGACCGTGCAGTCAGAAGGAGGCCTGGATGAATTTCTAGGAAAATATGCCCCCAGTTGGAAAAAAGTCGGCCGGGTCACTTTTCATCTCGCTGAAAACAAAAACGATTCCAGTCGGCCGTTTGCATTCATGGCCAGCTTCACCACCGGGATGGGCTCCAGTGGTCAGGTCAAGCACCTGCCTCTCGGCAAAGCCCTGGAGATTTATGCAGGAGCAAAGAACAAGCTGGCCCTTATCAGGCTGCTTGGCCCTGTTGACGAGGCTGGCAGGCGCTGCGACTGGGTCCGGAAGATGGTGGACAGTGGGGATATTTACCGGCCCATGGCCTGGTCCGCCAATCAGGCCTACCAGATGCTGAGCAGTGCAGAACAACTGGAAGAATCCGGCCTGATGGTGCGTCTGCCGGACTGGTGGAAGAAAAGGCCCAGGCCCAGGGTGAGCGCAGTCATTGGAGAGAGCAGGGGAGAGGGCTTCGGAGTGGATACCATGCTGGACTTCAGGGTGGATGTGGCCCTTGGGGATGAGAATCTTTCCAGTCATGAAGTTCAGAGTCTTTTGCAGGAAGAAAGCGGCCTGGTGCTTTTCAAGGGTCAGTGGGTGGAGGTGGATAAAGAGCGCCTGCAGCAGGCACTTGAGCAGTGGAAAGAGGTACAGAAAACATCCCGGGACGGCCAAGTGACTTTTATCGAGGGCATGCGCCTTCTGGCAGGTACCAGCAGACAGCTTGAACCGGACGATATGGACCAGGAGCATGACTGGTCCATGGTCAGGGCCGGCAGGGACATGCATGAAATGCTGCACAGACTACGTTCCCCGGATTCCATAAATTTTGAGGTTCAGACCGCAGACATCCTGGCCACCCTGCGCTCCTACCAGCTTGAGGGTGCCGCCTGGATGCATTTTGTCACGGGACTGGGACTGGGAGCCTGTCTGGCCGACGACATGGGCCTGGGCAAGACCCTGCAGGTGCTGACTCTTCTCAGCCACCAGTCAGCACTGGGGGAAAAAGACCCTTCCCTTCTTATTGTGCCTGCCTCCCTGCTGGGCAACTGGCGTAATGAGGCCGCGCGATTTGCACCTAAACTCAGGCTGATGTTTTACCATACCTCGGAAATGTCCAGAAAGGATATGCAGTCTGTAGAGAAAGACCCCGGACAGGGTCTTGAAGGTTATGACCTGGTGGTTACCACTTATGCCATGGTCTCTAAAAGCCCATGGCTTATAAACCAGAAATGGCGTCTGGTCATACTGGATGAGGCTCAAGCCGTCAAAAACCACAGTACCAGACAGACCAGAGCCGTAAAAAAGCTTCCCGCCCGGGGACGCATAGCCCTCACCGGCACGCCCATAGAAAACAGGCTCGGAGATCTCTGGTCCCTGTTTGACTTTTTAAATCCGGGACTGCTGGGCAATGTCAAAGAGTTTCAGCGCTTTATCAATAATGTGGAAAGCAGTTCCCAGAGATCGTTCAGACCTCTGCGCAGACTGGTTTCACCCTATATCCTGCGGCGACTGAAAACAGATAAATCCATTATTTCGGATCTGCCGGAAAAGACTGAAACCGTCAGGTTCTGTCACTTGACCCGTGAGCAGGTCAAGTACTATTCTCAATCAGTCAGAAACATGGAGAAGGCCCTGGCAGACAGAAAACAGTCAGACGAAATGGCCAGGCGCGGAGTGGTGCTTCAGACAATTATGCGGCTGAAACAGATCTGCAACCATCCTGGCCAGTTTCTGGGTGATGGCGATTATGCCCCCAATAAAAGCGGCAAGTTCGACAGGATATCCGAGATATGCACCGAACTGGCCCAGCGGCAGGAAAAAGTCCTGGTATTCACCCAGTTCCGGGAAATAATACCAGCCCTGGAAGAGCATCTGGCAAAGGTTTTCGGCAAGCCGGGACTTCAACTGCATGGCGGTGTAAACGTCAGAAAACGCAAAGCCATTGTTGCAAATTTTCAAAAAGATGATGGGCCGCCTTTTTTAATTCTTTCACTCAAAGCAGGGGGTACCGGTCTGAACCTGACTGCAGCCTCGCATGTGATTCATTTTGATCGCTGGTGGAACCCTGCTGTGGAAAACCAGGCTACTGACAGAAGCTTTCGCATCGGCCAGAAGAAAAATGTGCTGGTGCACAAGTTTGTGGTCTCTGGAACCATTGAGGAAAAGATTGACAGGCTGATCAATGAAAAGAAAGAGCTGGCCCGGGAGATGCTCTCGGAAGCAGGTGAAATCAGGGTCACTGAAATGGCGGATGATGAACTGTTGGAACTGGTCAGGCTGGATCTATCCAGGGCTGTCGGTTGAAATGAAGGAGAACATGCAATGTCGCGTTATGGTTTTGCCCCGTATGTGTCTGTGGCCCAGAGAAGGGCCAGGGCAGAGAGGGAGATGCAGAAGCTGCGCAAAAAGGGTAAAGTAATTGAGCCGGTTCAGATTGAGGGCAGAAGCATTGCCCGCAGTTTCTGGGGCAAGGGCTGGTGCTCACATCTGGAATCCTTTTCCGATTTTTCCAACCGTCTTCCACGGGGCCGCACATACGTCAGAAACGGTTCGGTATGCCATCTCTGTATTGGTTCAGGCAGTATTGAGGCCATTGTCAGTGGTTCTGAACTATACCAGGTCAACATCAACATCAAAAAACTGGATGCCGATAAGTGGAAATCCATCAAAAGAGAATGTGCCGGGCAGATTGGCTCTATGCTGGAGCTTTTGCAGGGCAAGCTGTCCAACCAGGTCATGGCCATTGTTACACACACCAGGAAAGGACTTTTTCCTCTGCCCCAGGAGATAAAATTAAAATGCAACTGTCCTGACTGTGCCGTCATGTGCAAACATGTGGCAGCAGTCCTTTACGGAGTGGGCAGTCGTCTGGATGTACAGCCGGAGTTTCTCTTCCGTCTCAGGGGTGTGGACGCTGCAGAGCTTATTTCAGAAGGGGTCTATATGCCGGATATTGAGGATTCAGACCGGACCGATGTCTTGAGTGAAGACAGTCTGGGAGATATTTTCGGCATTGATATGGATCAGGCTGCTTCGACACCTCAGGATAGTAAGAGACCTGCCGCATCAAAGCAGGGCTCCCCCAAAAAGGGTTCCCTCAAGAACAGTACTGCAACTGACACAAACAGTGCTCAACCCCGCAAAAAATCTTCAGGGACAGGTGGTAAAGCCTCCAGACCTTTTTCTCCTACTGGAACCAATATTCGCAAACTGCGTCATGATTGTGGTCTCTCGGTTGCAGATTTCGCCGCCAGACTCAAGGTCTCCCCGGCAAGCGTCTATCGCTGGGAAAAAATGCGGGGCAAATGCAGGCTTCATGCAATATCCCTGCAGGCCCTGAAAGATCTCCGGGATGCGCTGGATTGAACAAAAAATCGACTGTATTGCAACGTAGATCTTTGCCTAAACTGTTACGTTAACTGTTTAACATTTTATTCTTGTAATACTCTACAGAGGTAATATTTCTTACATCAATCTTATCTCCCTCTTGAAGCATCATTATCAACTGTTTATTCTGTTCTGCTGGTTGATAATCCGGATCAATTTCCAGAGCCTTATCCAGAGCATTAAGAGCTTCCTGCTTTTTTCCCAGCATTCCATAGCACAACCCGATATTTCCGTAGCACTGGGCATTATTCCTGGTCAACTTCAATGTATCTCGAAACCCCTGCAATGCCTTTTTTGCATTATTATTCTTCATGTCTGCAAATGCCTGATCAAATCTTTCACAGGCCTGCAAAAATGTTTCAAGATCTATCCCGTCTGACTCAAAAATATGCTGCTCTATATTATCTAAAAACTCCCGGGCCTTGTTTTTAATTTCATCGTCAGAACCAGCATATTCTTCAACCTTTTTGTAGGATATGATAGTATTCTTCAGGTCTAAAAGCTTTTCATGCGTCACAGCTTTATTAAACCAAGCATAAACAAAATATGGAAATATATCCAGACATCTATCAAAATGTTTTATGGATCCTACATAGTCTCCTTTAACAGCATGTAATAAACCCATACCATATTGCACTACATACAAGTCAGGTCTTTCAGAAAAAAGATTTAGAATTATGTTTTCTCCTTGATCCAGATTCCCATTTTCTATTAATTCCAGAGCTTTGGCAACCTCATCCTCTACCTCTGGATTAAATTCTGCAATAAAATGTTTTGTCTTTTTTGTTTTGACTTGTTTTTTGGCATATTGCTCTGCCTGGATATAGTAGGTGCATCCTTTGCATTCATCATCTCTGATCTCTGCACAGCATAGAGGACATATGATGATACTTTCTTTAGCCTTGCATATACGCTTGCCTTTTACCTGCATACATAATACACATTTTTTCTTCATATGATGTAAACCCCTGATAGCTGTTAAAGATTGACTGCCAGTGTCCAGAAACGGGACGGTCTGGTATCTGTTTAGCGCTTTTAAGGAAAGCAGGGGACAGGCACTCCGGGACCCACTTGAGCATCATTTTGTGCTAAAAATTTCTTATTTTTTGGGACAAGCGGGTCCCGGAAGAGCCAGTCCCCATGCCACATGCAATGCGCTAAACAGATACGACGGTCTGTACATATTAATTCTGACGAGCAATATTGCAATCAGCTACATGACTTTTTTGACCCGTGCGGCTTCGCGGGAAGCAAACAGCCCGGCCTGTACGTAAGGATCCTGGTCCATAATGGACTTGACCTTTTCCACGTCTTCAGTGTCGAATATAATAAGACTTCCATTCATCTCTCCCCGGTCATCCAGAAGCGGTCCAGCAAAGTGAATCAGTCCCCGGGCCTGCAGGTCTTTGAGCATGGCCACGTGCTTTTCGCGCTGGGCCTGTCGGATTTCCAGGCCGCCGGGCTTGTCTTTACCTATGAATACTACCATGGGTACCTCCTTTTAGTGTACATTGGCGTACATTTTCAATAATCTTTATACTTGCAACAATGTTGAGCATATCATATAGAATCTTTGAAGGGTAACCATTCAGGGGGCAGATACCGGCCAGGGGGACAGTCCC
>PWSL01000403.1 GCA_003563255.1 Desulfonatronospira sp.
CTGGCTCTTCCGGGACCCACTTGTCCCAGAAAATGAGTCGTTTTGATCACAAAATGATGTTCAAGTGGGTCCCGGAGTGCCTGTCCCCTGCTTTCCTAAAAAGCGCTAAACAGATACAGTTTTTTCAGCCCTCCCCGGACAATGGACCTGGCCTGCTGCATGCAGTCCCGCAGATCCATGACCGGATTGAGCAGATGCAGGCAAAGGCCCAGGTTCAGGGCCACCATGTCCTGCATGGCTGCCGGGCCATGTCCGGACAGGATCTCACGCTGCCTGGTCAGGGCGTTTTGCTTGTCTGCACAGGCCAGGTCCTCAGGACTGCAGGACTCAAACCCCAGGGGTTCGGGGTCCAGAAGCATTTCCTCCTGCCTGCCGTCCCGGATCATAATCACCTGGTTCACGCCGCAGGGGGTCAACTCGTCAAACCCCATGGCCCCGTGCACCACTGCCGCGGACTGCACCCCGCTTTCAGCCAGCACCCCGGACATAAGGGGCATAAAGCCGGCGTGAGGCACTCCCAGTATCTGATGCGTCGGTCTGGCAGGATTTAAAAGCGGTCCCATAAGATTGAATACGCTTCTTATGCCCAGTTCCTGGCGCAAAGGGGCGATACTTGCAAAACTTGGATGAAAATGCGGAGCAAACAGGAAGGCAAAACTTCTGGACGCAAGCTCGCCTGCCACCAGGTCCGGGTCGTCCAGTAGCTGCAACCCCAGGGCCTCCACCACGTCAGCGCTGCCGCACGAACTGGATACAGCCCGGTTGCCGTGTTTAACCACCTGGATGCCCTGGTCGGCCAGAAAAAAGGCCACCGCGGTGGAGCAGTTAAAGCTGTTGCGGGAATCCCCCCCTGTACCGCAGGTATCAATGGTCACCCCGGACAGCCCCTGTACCAGCCTGGCCCGCTGCAGGGCCACACTTACTGCAGCGGCCAGTTCCGATGCACTCTCCCCCTTGGTCCGAAGGCCCATGAGCAGTGCCCCGCTCTGAGCCGGGGAAATCTCCCCTTCAAAAAGGGCCTGAAAGACATCCCGTCCCTCACTGTACTCCAGGTCCTGCCCGGAGCATATTTTATTGAGTACTTGTTTTATCTGCATGTTTTTCTCCTTTAACCTTGCAATCTGTGGGGACTGTCCCCGGGCCGGTTCATGCACCCCTGAATGCCTATATCCCGCTCATCTTCAGGAAATTCTCCATGACCCTGGGTCCCCAGGGAGTGAGAATGGACTCGGGGTGAAACTGTACCCCCATCCAGGGTCGATCGGTATATTCCAGTCCCATGACCTCGTCGTCCTTGGTCCTGGCGGTGATGCGAAAGGCATTATCCGAGATCGCCCGCACCAGCAGAGAATGGTAGCGACAGACCTCGAAGGGGTTGGGGATGCCCTCGAAAAGCCCGGTCTCCCGGTGGTAAACTCTGGAGGTCTTGCCATGCATTATGCGATCCGCCACCTCCACCCTGGCCCCGGCAAAGTGCCCTAAAACCTGGTGTCCCAGGCATACACCCAGCACCGGCACCTCCGGGCTCAGGCGCTTTAGAAAGTCCAGGCACAGTCCGGCATTCTCCGGGCGACTGGGTCCCGGGGAAATAATCACTGCCTGCAGGTTCTGCTCCATGGTACTGAATATCTCTTCCTGGTTGTTTCTAAGCACAACCGGGCCCGCACCCAACTTTTGCAGTACCTGAACCAGGTTGAAAGTAAAGGAATCAAAGTTGTCTATGAGCAAAATCATCCGGACCTCCAGTAAAGGTTAGAGCTTTGCGTATGGCCATGGCCTTGTTCTGACACTCTTCCCATTCTTTTTCCGGCACAGAGTCGAAAACAATCCCGGCCCCTGCCTGCCAGTTTATCTTTCCGTCCCTGATCCAAAGACTCCTGATGGTTATACCCGTATCAAGGTTCACGCTGTCCTTGTCCAGACCTATCCACCCTATAATGCCGGCATACGGCCCCCTGGGAGCGGGCTCGTGTTCGCCGATAATTTCCATGGCCCGGATCTTGGGAGCACCGGACACTGTTCCGGCGGGAAAAGAAGCCCGGATGACTTCCAGGGCGTCCAGTCCTTCTTTGAGCCTGGCTGACAGGTAGGAAGTCATATGCATGACATGGGAAAATCTCTCCACCCGCATGAACTTGTCCACTTCCACGCTTCCGGCGACAGCCATGCGGCCCAGGTCGTTGCGGCCCAGGTCAACCAGCATGACGTGCTCGGCCTTCTCCTTTTCATCGGACAAAAGATCCTCGGCCAGACGTTCGTCCTCTTTCTCGCTTTCACCCCGGTGTCTGGTACCGGCAATAGGCCTCAGCTGCAGTTCATTATTGCCGCATTTGACCATCAGTTCCGGTGAAGAACCCATCAGGGTGATGTCTTCCATATTCAGATAAAAAGTGTAGGGCGAAGGGTTTATTCGTCTTAAATGCCGGTACACCAGAAACGGATCCCCTCGGAAATCCGCGCTGAACCTGGTGGAAAGTACCACCTGGATGGCTTCGCCCTGCCTGATCAGCTCCTTGATGTCCCTGACCCTGTCCTGATATTCTTCCTGGGAGGGAGTGGTGCTTACATCCCCCAACCTGAATTCGCTTTTGTTTTTGCAGGGCTTGGGCCGGGGCAGGGCTGTTTCCTTGTCCAGGCAGATGTAATAGCAGTTATGATGCAGGTGATCGAAAAGAAGTATCCGGGCGGGCAGCACCAGTTGGGCTTCGGCATCCTCCGGGGGCAGGACTTCCGCCAGCCTGGGCTCCAGAAGTCCTCCCAGGCCGAAGCCCAGGTAACCGTAAACCGCCCTGGTAACCGGGGGCAAAGCAAAATTGGGATCCGGCAGCACTTGCAGTTCCGCCAGAACAGAGCGTACCCCTTGGATGAAATCCATGCCCTGCATCTCTTTCAACCTCTCCAGACGCTCATCCAGGATCTTGACCTTGAGCCTGCCCCTGTTGCAGCCAAGCTGCAGCCTGAAATCCCAGGCCAGCAGACTGTACCTCCCCAGACGACCGTCCACCTCGGAACTCTCCAGTAAAATCCCTTTTTCCTTACCGATAAGGCTCAAGTAAAGGGACACCGGCGTCTGCGTGTCAGCAGGCAGACAGGTGGCCTTTTGCTGCAGGTTGATCATATGTTTCTCCTTTTGCATTATAGTATCAGATGTCATTTAACCCTTCTCCAAACAAAAAGGCCACGTCCTCCCTGCTGGGAGGACGTGGCCTTTTATCATGGAGCAAAATCAAAAAACACGGCTATCCCCCCTGCCTGTCGCTGAAATTGCGCCACCACCACAGAGCCTTGTCAGTCAAGAGTTCGAACTCCCCTGCAGCGCTGAGGTTTAAAAAAGACTTGAAGCGCCGGATCATCTGTCCGGTGTAGGGGTTGTCCTCTGCCAGGGACGAAAACAGCTCCGAGTCTTCATTGAGCATCTTCCGGGCGGCCCTGGCCCTGCGTCTGAATGATGGAGTGGCGAACTTGTCCAGGTCGATATCCTGGGGCAGACTGGCAAAATAGGAAATAGTGGTTACAAAATTGAGTCCCTGTATGCAGGACATGGCCTGATCATGCTCCCGGCAGGAACTCATGAAGGTATGCATGCCTCCGCGGGCGAATACATCATGCACCGCCTGCACATGATCTTCCTGGATGTTGTGCCCGGGACACAGTGCCACTTTCAGGTCATCCCTCCCGGAAGGTCTGGGGCCGAAAAGCGGGTGGGTCCCCATGACCGGTCCCTGATGGTGATGCTGCATCTTGTTCACGGGCAGGGTCTTGACTGAACAGATGTCCGCCAGGATAAGCGAGCCTGAAAAATGCGGGCCCATAAGTTCCAGGACCTGGTCCATGCCGGCCACCGGAACCGCCAGCAGAACCATCTGGGCCTTCTGCAGAATGCCGGGGAGTTCATCCCGGGGAAAGGGCCGGTCCAGGCAGACGACATTCACCCCGCCGCCAGAGAGCCTGTCCTTGATCAGCGTCCCCATCTGACCTCTGGAGCCCACCAGGACCAGCTCATCTATACTTTGCATGCATCACTCCAGTAAAGAATCTTTTCAGCGCTATTCTGGAAAGCAGGGTGCAGGCACACCCGGTGGCCTTCTCGCATCTGACCTCTGTGTCTGTAAATAAGACTTTTTGCAGGTGCATCAAACAACAAGACTTTTCATCCTTATTGGCCTGAAATACCGTAAGCCCGGCGTACCTTGTCCCATTCATCCCAGAATCCGGGAAAGGACTTGTTCACGCAAGCAGGATTGTCCAGAACCGCCCTGACGCCTGCCAGCTCATAAAGGGAAAGGCTCATGGCCATGCGGTGATCGCCGTAGGTGCAAAAATTCACCCTGTCTCCCCGGGCGAGGTTTGCAGGCTCAATCACCAGACCGTCATCATTGAGCCGACACCTGCACCCGGCCCGGCTTACTTCCTGCTGCACCCCGGCCAGCCGGTCGCTCTCCTTGATCCTCAAGTGAGCCACGTTGCTGATCCTGGTTGTGCCGGTGGCCATGGACGCAACAACAGCCACAGTGGGCACCAGGTCCGGGCAGGTGCCCATATCAAGGTCCACCCCATGCAGATCTGCGGGACTTACCACCACACCCTGATCAGAGCTTTGCACCTTTGCGCCCATGCTCTTCAGAATCTCCAGGATGCGCCGGTCACCCTGCCTGGAATATATGTCCAGCCCGGTTACCTCCACCGGCCTCTCTCCCACAGCACCTGCGGCCAAAAGGTATGAAGCATTGCTGAAGTCGCCCTCCACCCTGTATCTGACAGGGGTCAGTACACCCGGATGCACCAGGAAGCGAATCCTGCCCGGTTCCACCCGTTGTACCCGGTCCGGGTCTGTAATCCTCCATTGACCTTCCTGGAGAGTCTGCAGCTGAGCAGGGTTGCCAAAGCGCTGCATGGCCTGCAGGGTCAGATGTACATAAGGCCAGGATACCACCTTTTTTCCCCCGATATTTATTACCAGGGAACTACCGGCCATGGTGGCGGCCATAAGCACCCCTGAAAGGTACTGGCTGCTCTCATCCAGTGCCACGGTCACCACCCCTCCCGGCAGACCAAAACTCTCTATACGCACCGGCGGGCAGCCATCACGACCCAGGTATTTAAACCGGACCCCCTGCCCCTCCAGGCTATCCCCAAGGCTGCGGATGGGGCGCTCGTGCATGCGGCCGGCCCCGAAAATCTCGAAACAGCCCCGCCCAGCCGAGACAATAGCCGCAATCAGCCTGCAGGTGGTGCCGGACTCGCCCACATCCAGCTTCACCGGGTCCAGATAAGGGGCTTGGATCCGCCCACCCAGCCCATTGACCACAGGGGCCGCATCATCTCCTGAAAATTTCGCCCCAAGGGCGGCCAGACAGTCTCTGGTGCGCAAGATATCATCGCTGATCAGGACATTTTCCAGGTTTGATGTCCCCCCAGCCAGACCCGCTGCCAATAGCGCCCGATGGGAAACCGACTTGGAGGGCGGTGCATTTAGTATGATTTTATTATGCATGGATTATTTCTTCAGCTTAACATTACAGCGAAACTTCTAAAATTAGATAATCTGTCTCAATCCCATCATGCCAGAATCTGTGGACCATGCGGATAGCTGCCCAGCACCCGCATATAGTAGCAGTTGTCCTCCAGGTCCTTGAGCACGCTGGCATAATCCTGGGCCGTGAGGTCGCACTCCACATCAGCGAAAAACACATATCTCCACTTCTCAGCCCGCAGGGGTCTGGATTCCAGCTTGCGCATGTTAATGCCCTTGACGGACAGGACCTGCAGGGCGGTCACCAGGGAACCCGGTCGGTCCAGTACGGAAAACAAAAGGGACGTTTTCTCGCGGTTGCCTGCTTCCGGGGGATGAGCGCTGATGATTAAAAACCTGGTCCAGTTGTCCGGCAGATCCTCGATGGAATTACCCAGGACATTAAGCTCGTAAAACTTGGTCAGCTTCTGGTGACCCACTGCAGCAGCACCGGGTTCCGATGCCGCCCTGGAAGCGGCCCGGGCCGTACTCTCGTCCGGGATCACTTCCACCCCGGGCAGATTGGCCCGAAGCCAGTTGGAACACTGCTGCAGGGCCAGGGGATGAGAATAAATCTTTTTGATGGCCTCCAGGTCGGTCTCCAGGCTGAGCAGAAAATGGCTGATGCGGAAAAACACTTCGGCATGGATAAAGATCTCGAACTTTAAAAACATGTCCAGGCTCTGGCCTACGCTGCCCTGCATGGAGTTTTCCAGGGGGATTATTCCCAGTTCGGCCTCTCTGGTGTCCACCGCCCGGAACACATCCTCCAGGCTGTTTTTCGGGGTGAACCTGGCACTGTGTCCCAGATATTCAACACCTGCAAAGTAGGAAAAGGTCCCTTCCGGCCCCAGGTAGACCACCTTCTGGGGTTGCTGCAGGCTGCGGGATGAAGAAAGAATCTCCCGGTAGATGCTTCTCAGGTGCTCTTCCGGCAATGGACCGGGATTTTTCTGCGCCAGACCGTTTAAGACTTCTTTTTCCCGAAATGGTTTGAACACGTTGTCCCTGGACCTGGACTTGATGTTTCCCACCTCCAGACTCAGCCCTGCCCGGCGGTTGAGAAGTTCCAGGATCTCCTGGTCCAGCCGGCTTATTTCGCTTCTTATTCTTTTGAGATTTGTGTCCTGGTCCATGGCTATTTTTCCCTGATATCTTCCTGGATTCGCATTCCAAAATGCCGCCCGGCCTCGTCGACCCGGCACATGACCTGGTCCTCCACCTTGAGCTTGACCACGCTCACCGGCTTGTTGTCCGCGCCCACCAGGCGGATGGTCTCGGCATTCTGCAGGATCACAGTGCCCTGGTTCCCCTCGAACTCGGCACTGATGAGCAGCATGGGCCGGACCTCGGTCTTGATGCGCCCTACCACTGCTGATTTGGCATCGCCCTGCCCGGAAACTATCAGTACCCGGCTGCCCGGAGAAAGCTCTTCCAGGTAGGTGGTCCTGTCTCCAGGAAGGCAGGTGTAGGAATGCACTGCCCCGGCATTTATCCTGAAGGGTCTGGGGGCCACATATGGATTGGACTCGGTTTCGGCGTTCACCAGGAAAGTAAATGCGCTGGAGTTGCCCACCAGCATGCCCTCCGATGTATTTAACAGGGAAATAGTGTCCACACACACCCGGTGCCCCAGACCCACCGGGGATATTTGGGTGATCCGGCCGGGTATGAGCTCCAGCCTGCCCTGGTCCTGCTTGACCCTGGCGGCTATTTTTTTGAGCTCTCCGGCGGATTCTGCATCCACCACCACGTAGTCCACGCCTTTTTCCAGGATGCCCAGGGCGGTATCCACCTCCTGAAGAGTGGCGCACTCCATGCCCACCTGGGGGGTCTGGGCCACGATGTTCTCCACGGGAATGATCTCCACTCCCCGGGCCAGGACCACGTTCTCCCCCGCCTTCAGGGATTGAACCGCCTTTTCCTCGTCTTCCTTTTTTTCTATGCTTAAGAAATTGAAGTCCTGCACATCCAGGGCCTGGGTCCTGCCCAGGGCCTGAATCTTTTCCAGATCGCTATTGTGAGCCAGGATGCCGTCCACCCCGGATTCCAGGGCCAGGGTGACCAGCTTTTTATCGAAAGGAATTGCCTTGAAGTATAATTTTTTGGTCATGGTGTTTCTGCTGTCGGTTATCGGTTATTTATCAGTTGCCGCCGTTGGACAGCACATCCATGGCCTCGTCCACGTCCATGTCGTGATGAACTACGTGATTCAGGGTCTTGACCAGGGAAGTCACCTCGTCGTGCTGGAACACGTTGCGGCCCACGGAAAGCCCTGCCGCCCCGGCAGCGACCGAGTCGTGAACCATCTTGACCAGGTCTCGGTCATTGTCCAGCTTGGGTCCTCCGGCAATAACAACTGGAATGCAGCAGGCCTCAACCACCTTGGCGAAGCTGTCCGGGTCCCCGGTGTAGGCGACCTTGACCACGTCCGCACCCAGTTCTTCGCCAACCCTGGCGCAATGACGAACCATGTTCATGTCGAATTCGTCCTTGACCTTGGGTCCGCGGGCATAAACCATGGCCAGGAGAGGCATGCCCCATTCATTTGCGTGTGTGGCCACGCGGCCCATGTCGCTGAGCATCTCACGTTCGGCTTCGTCGCCAAGATTGACGTGTACCGAAACACCGTCCGCACCCAGTTTGATGGCGTCCTCGACACTGGCCACCAGAGTCTTGGCGTTGGGGTAAGGGGAAATGGAAGTACTGGCGGAAAGATGAACGATCAGACCTACATCATGACCCTTGCCCCGGTGTCCGCAACGGGCCAGGCCCTTATGCATGAGCACGGCATTGGCTCCGCCCTCAGCCACCTTGTCCACAGTGACCCGCATGTCGATTATTCCGTCAATGGGACCCACGGTAACCCCGTGATCCACCGGGACAATGATGGCCCGGCCTGTGTTGCGGTTGAAGATCCTCTCCATTCTGATGGCTTTTCCCAAGTGCATGACAATACCTCCTGGTGTTTGGGGCGGCAGGCTAAAGCGGACCTTTTGTGAGCCAAAAAAAAGGGCCGCCGGCTTTTGCCTGCGGCCCTTGGGTTGCTGGATTTTCTACTTGACTTTAAGGCTAAACTCCTCCCCTGGGACCACAGGCCTTTGTAAAATAAAAAAACCAAAAATAATAAGCAGTATGACTGGGTCTAAGGGATTCGTTCAACATGGAAAGCTTTGTAAACACAAGATTTGAAGGTTGTCAACAAAAAATTTCAAAAAAAAATATTTTTTCAACTATTGCCTGCCAAGCGTCTTAGCGTGGTCATCTCTTATTGCCTGCGATATCCACTAACGCGGGCTGTGCCCGCAACCCAAAAACATATTCTCACGCAAAGGCGCAAAGGTCGCCAAGGAAGACAGGATATTTTCTTGTTCCCAGGCTCCAGCCTGGGGACATCGCTTTTTTGTGGCTCCAGCCATATTTTTTAAAAAGCGGCTGATGCCGCAAGAACTAAGCGTTCCCAGGCTGGAGCCTGGGAACGAGAGGCAACTAAGCGTTCCCAGGCTGGAGCCTGGGAACGAGAGGCAATGCGGGGCATCATTCGGTCAACCCTTGCAGGACGCGTTGAGCACGGGGACTGGCTCTCCCGGCACTTATTTTTCTAATCTGTTTCTTGTTCAATAAAAAATAAGTGCC
>PWSL01000383.1 GCA_003563255.1 Desulfonatronospira sp.
AAAAAACAAGAAACTTAGACAGGATTAACAGGATGGTTAGGATAATCAGCCACCGGCCTGATGCCGCTGACTGAATTTACCATCGCCAAGGGCGAGTGATTACCTTTTGGCCTGGCTTCCGCCTGTCACGCCTGTGGCGTGATTTAATTGCTCGCAAAGCAAGCCCGAAGGGCATTAAACTGGGAGCCAGGACAAAAATGTTTTTCTCTTAATCAATCTCTTAATCTAAGCCTGCCACGCTTCTTGGGCGTGGTTAATCCTGTCAAAAAACTCTTTTATTTATTGGGTTGCGGGCATAGCCCGCCTTAGTTTCGTATGTGTGAGGTTGCGCTGTTTAAGAGCTATTCACCGTCCCCATACCTGAAATCGTCGGCATTTATGTGTCCCCATCCCCTGTCCCACTTGTCGGCAATGAGAATGCGGCCTTCCTTGCCTCTAAAGGGAATCACATCCCAGGTGACGCGATTCATGGATTCATGGTTATTACCCGTCGCCTTCAGTACTTCACGGCCGTCCACCACCAGGGCAACGTAGGTTGCATCGGGACGATTGCCTCCGCCAATGAGAAAGCTGATGGAATCACCTTCTATGGTAAAGGGTATCGAAGTCAGCGTGCCCGTGGGTCCATCTCCCTGGGTGTCGCCCGGGTTCTGCCCCGGATCGCCCTGGTACTTTTCAAAGGTGCCGATCCAGTATTCGCCTTGATGCTGGGAGGGCTGTCCTCTACGCCGGGCTGTGGGATTGTCTCCCTTTGTGGGCTGATAAATAAAGGCATCTCCAGAGGCTCTCCAGTTGGTCAGATCACCATGTTCAAAATCACTGTTGGCAAACAGAAGTCCTGTAGCTTCACTATCACCTCGCTGTCGTGCCTTTTCTCTCTCACTTGTTTCTGCGGCTGAAGCAACGATAGAAGCCTTCTGTGATGCCAATGTTTCCGAAGCCGCTCCAGTCAGTTTCAGGTAATAAAAGGTTCTGAAATGACCGGCCATGCCGGGATCATCCGCCGAACTGACAGTGAGCTGTTCATCTCCCCTGGTGAGGAGCATAAATCCCTCGTTATCCTGAACATGTCGTCCGCTGTTCTGCCATCCATCAGGTACAAGCTGGTCTTCATAAAAGTCGCAGACCTGATCCAGAGACGAGGGCGTACCCAGGATTGCAAGGTAGGTGTCGGGCGGCACTTTCATCTCCGAGCCGATTTTGTCTCCGGTACGAAGAAGAATCCTCTGCCAGATGCCCTCCTGATCGTCCGTATCTGTCTCAATCCCACGGGCAAGGCCCAGTGCGGCTGAAAGGGCACTGCTAAACTCTGCCATCTCTTCTGGATCACCTTCGGCAAGAATCAGGAACTTCTCCATCACTTCCATCATCTCATCGGCATCGACATCGCGCGTGTCCCAGCCGGTTCTCTCTCCGGCAGGATCTTCCTTATCTGGTCTGGAATAAAGCCATTCGTCCCCTTCTTCGGGCATCAGATCAGCGCCAAAATCCATGCCCAGTACAGCCATCATGTTGTCCACTCTGGTATAGCCCTGAATCGGCCTGAACAACCCGGCTGCGGGCTTACTGGTATTGATGTTTTGCATCTCAGTGATGTTGCCTTCTTCATCCTGAACTCGCAACGGCATTTCAAACCTTTCAGACTGCCAGACTACATAAGTAAAGGTTAATTCCATTCCCATCATATCCGTTGTGGTGGTTACCCTCTTTTTCACGCAGGGATAACCGCTGACGTTTTCCCTGCCCAGGACTACTTCCGAATCAGGGTATTTGAAGAGATTCATCATGCCCATCATCATCTCTTCGTCAAGATCATCCTCAAAGTAGAGTTTCTTGTCGTGGTTATAAAGATACTCCTTCTTCTCTTTGTATAACCCCAGAAAGGTTATGTTGTCTGATATGCCGTATGAACCATCTCCCATGGGCATGCCATCCATGCGATAAGCCTCGGGTGTGATGTAGAGCTTTGAAGTACTCACCACTGTTCCGTCCTTTGACAACATCACCCAGTCCGCCGAATAACTGGTTATCATTCCCCCCGAAAAGGCTATGCCCGGCACAAAAAACAGCATCAAGAAGACAACCGTTATGCCCAAAATGGCGCTCCACAGTCGTGCAGAACTACTCGCTTTTGATTCCATAGCTTCCTCCTTCAGCGTTTGCAAAGATTACTCGCCATACTCCAGAGTCTTAGACCTTTGTACTGGATCATCGGATAGGGATCTCTTAACCTGATTCTGCCAATTTCAGCCTTGGCCAGCCCTTAATGTCTGTTGTGCAGGCTGGTCGTGCTTCTGCCCCTGCCAGGCACTGGCCTTGTCCTTCAGATCTTTGAACTTGGATGATACGTTCGACAGCTTGGCCTCCCACTCGGGGTTGGCGGTCTGCCCCTCGGTTACCTTGAAATAGACCAGCATGAGGGCCGTCATGCCGATAGGTTCAATAACAGCCTGCTTGATGCCCCAGGCGAAGACCAGGGCCACAATCAGCGTCAGCGGTCCTGCCGTACCAGGAAACAACCCCACCAGAAGGGCAACCGGTCCGAGAACCACCAGAAAAACCACAAAGGTTGACGCCCAGATGAACAGGGCCAGCCAGACCGCGTTTTTCAAAAATGATTTGTAGTTCTGAGCATAGAGGATGAGCGCGGTCCGGCTGGAAGCCCAGGGGTTTTCCGACCGGGTTTTCATGAGATAGGCAAGAATAACTTCGTCAAGGTAGGTAAGGGAAAGGGTAACAATGGTATTGATAATTTTCATGGCACCCGCGGCACCGGGAATGGGCAAAATAGAGGCGATACTCAGGAAGACACGGTTGAACGACCGAAGGATTCCCTTGATCAACTGGTCCAGGCCGAAGAGCACCGTTGAAGAGCTAAACCTCTTCTGCACCTGCTGCCGGGCGTAATCGATCTGCCCCTTGCCCCCGGGAATCTCTTTACCGTCCAGCAGTTCCACCAGCACGGCAATATGCCCTGCCTTGACCAGGTAGAGCAGGTATTCACGGATAAAATACATAATTGCCGCAGCCAGGCCAAACCCGGCCAGGCCGCCCCACATGCCCCCGGCAGCCGCTTTATCAGCAATGGAACCTACGCCATAGCCTATGCCCGCCCCGGTTCCCGTGATAATCACAAAGCCTAGGGTGATCGCGAAGTAAATAAGAAAACGAAACACCAGGAACGGCAATGTTTTCATCAGCAATCCCAGTACCTCACTGAAACTAAAATCTTTCATAATTATCTTACCTCCTAAATAATTTGCCAGCCATGAAAAAACCACCCTCCCTCAACACAGCTCATGACAACAGCCCGGCATGATAAAGCAATATGATCCTGTCGCTGCACTAATGCCCTGTCCCATAAGTTATGACCTGATTTTGGCAAAACCAGGTAATAGTGAAGCCCTTTCCGTTCAGGATACGATCTGAATACCTTCTCACGTGATCCACGTCCTCCGGATGTACCATATTGAACCAGAGGTGGATGTCTGAAGCGAATTCCTCGGCCGAATATCCCGTGACAGCGATACACCTCGGGCCTTGGACCTTTTTCATGACTTCGCCGTTTTCGATGGTGCAGGTGAAGATGTAGTCAGTCACCGTTTCAGTTATTGTGCGATACCGTTCATCGCTCTCATGTCGAGCCTCCTCAGCCCGCTTACGTTCAGTGATCTCCGTACAATGCCCTGATAATGGGCGACATTTCCGACCTTATCATGTACTGCACTGGCATTTCTGGATGTCCAGATAACGGAACCGTCCTTGCGCAGCATCCGGCATTCACAATCGACCAAATCGCCCTTCTCGCTCAAAAGACTATTGATCTCTTCCCTGTCTGCAGGATCGAAATATTATTGAGACGCAATGTCCGTGACCGATCCCAGCATATCCTGCAGTGATTCATATCCGAACATGCCGGCCATGGCCGGGTTGACCGAAATGACGCCTTTCAGGAGTAGAGGTGAAAATACCTATGGGAGCTTTTATCAGGATGTTATGAGCATCAGGAAAGATGCTTAGGCTGGGCTGAGTATTTTTTGAAAAACTGGACATGATAATCCCCACAAAAGAGTAAAAACCATGAACAAAAAATAATGACCAGGGAGCAATTGGATAGGGCTTGTTTTTGACTTAATATCTTTGCAGGTAAACCTTACTGCCGCTAAAAACAAGATCTTTTTTCGCAAATGAGGTTATTATTTTTGGGGTGCGGCGCAACCATTCAGGGGGTGCCAGTAATCACCACCGAGAGAAGCCTTCAGACGTACTCCCCAACAGTGAGCGGCAAAACCGCCCGCCTGTCCCGTGAAACAAACGTAGTTTCAGCGTAGCTGGTTTCACTGGGATGGGCAACGAAGTTGCCCGTGCCAAAAAAAATCTTCTCCGGCACGGGAAGCCTTCAGGCTTCACACGGGTGCTCAGCACCAGGCTCTTCTGGCCATGCTGGCTTCACACCTGCGCGCGGGTCCTCAGATGATGAACTGCCGGAGGTGCTTTTGGAAGCAGACGAAATCACCCTGAAGGATGGCCCCCGAACCGTGCTGCAGGAAAGGATGCTGGAAGTGTTCAGTGACTTTGCCGGTCTTCAGCTCTTTGAAGAAGACAGTACCGCCCAGATAGAAGATTTGTAACCATTCAGGGGGATACCGGTATAGGCCCCTGAAGGTTACTCACCAGCAATGCCTCCTGAATGGTTATATTACACAGATGTCCAGCCGCCATCAACATAAAGTATCTGGCCTGTGATATAGCTGGAAGCATCTGAAGCAAAAAGCAGAAGAGCTCCTTCCAGTTCGCCTTCTTTTCCAGTACGTTGCATTGGGCATTTATTTTTGACGAAATCCATAAACTCATGATCTTCGATGATGTTTTCCGTCATTTCACTCCGGAAAAATCCGGGTCCAATAGCATTTACAGTGATGTTATGCCCGGCCCATTCGGCAGCGCTGGCCAGGGTGAAAGTATTCACCGCACCTTTGGAAGCATGGTAACTTGAAGAAGTCATAAAAACATTTCCGACTGCACCATACATGGAGGAAATATTGATGATTTTGCCGTAATGCTGTTCTATCATTACCTGCCCGGCATATTTTGTGAATAAGAATACACCTGTAACATTGGTTGCCATAACCTTATGCCAGTTATCAAGTGTATGCTCTTCGATGGGTTCTATCGTTGCATATCCGGCATTATTCACCAGTATATCAATACGCGAGAAATCATTACGTATTGCATTTATGCAGGTTTCCACCTGCTCCGGATTAGTGACATCAACCGGGTAGTATTCGCATTGCCCACCCTTTTGAGCAAGCATATCCTTTACCTGTTTTAACTTTTCTTCCCGGCGAGCAACCAGAGCCACTCTTGCACCAGCTTCAACGAGGGTTGTGGCAAGCTGTACACCCAGACCGCTTGATGCCCCTGTTACAATGGCAGTCTTGTTGTCTAAATTAAATATTGACTCTTTACTCATAAAAATACCTCCAGTAGTTTGCTGACCATTCAGGTGGATCCTCGGTGCTACTAATGGCCGGTATCGGCCCCGCGGCCCCTGGCCTACGTCTTCCATGATGCATCTGCAAAAAGTCGGGGAATGAAAAATTCAGAAATCAACAATCTACAATCTACATAACTCTTTGATTTTACTGACATTTGACCTCTGATCTCTGACGTCTGTGACTGCAAAAATGACTTTTTGCAGTCACATCTTCCATACCCCTGGAGCCTGCATGGAAACAATGTAACCATTCAGGGGATGCCGGAATCGATCTGGGGACAGTCCCAGCAACACTTTTGCTTGACAAATAAAAAAATTACAGACGCGAGGTTTTGTGAATCTGCACAGTACTTAGCCGGGGACAGTCCCCAGGCCGTGCCAGTAATCAACCCCGAGGAAATCCTGAATGATTACGTAGCCCTTTGAAAAACAAGGGCTGGGGGAGCCAGTCCCCATGCCACATATAAATGCCTAAACTGTTACATTTTTTTAAACATAATCAAAGACATAGTCATGCGGTGGACCCGATGTCAAGACAACTTTTGGCCAATTTTATACTATACCAGATGAAGACACAAGGTATACAAAAGAAGATAAAATGGTTGCCATAAGCTTAAAAAATTTGTATCTGTTGAGCGCTTTTTAAGGAAAGCAGGGGGCAGGCAACTCTGGGACCCACTTGTCCCAAAAAATGAGTCACTTTGAGCACAAAATGATGGTCAAGTGGGTCCCGGAGTATCTGTCCCCTGCCTTTCTAAAAGCTAAACAGATACCTGTATCGTAATAATTTTTGTAACTACTTCATGTTGCTTTCTGCACTTTGGTAGTGCCTCCATCCCCTTTATAGCGCACCCCGGTTGAGGAAACTTAAATGAATGATATTCTGCAAGACGTATGTGCTTCTTCGTTAGTTACCGCTATTGAGAACAACCTGTTTCGATTTTTGCCGTTGTTCGATCTATGCTCTCAGGCTGAAGTTCATGATGATCCTCAGTTGCTGTGGTCTCTCACTGATATTCCTTTTCCGCTGTTCAACAGCATCATGCGTGCAAGGTTAGCTCCAGGTGATGTAAATGCCTCTATCGAAGCGGCCATAACCCGTGGGAGGGCTAAAAATGTACCCATGTTATGGTGGACAGGGCCGACCACTAGACCCTCTGACCTGGGGTTGTACCTGGAAAAGCATGGCTTTACCCGTGAAGATGACGCGCCAGGGATGGCGCTGGACTTGCAAACGCTGAACACGGATTTTCCTGTACCTGACGGTTTAACTTTTGAGAAGGTCAATGATGCCGAAAGCTTTAAACATTGGCATCACCCTTTTGCTATGGGATTCGGCATGCCAGATTTTGCGGTTAACGCCCTGATAGATTTGTTCAAGCAGATCAGCTTTGGCAAGCAACTGCCTTTTCTCCATTATACAGGTTGGCTGGAAGAAAAGCCAGTGGCAGCAGGTTCGGTGTATTTAGCAGCAGGGGTGGCTGGCATTTATAATGTAGTCACCGTTCCAGAGGCTCGACGCAAAGGTATAGGCACACTTATCACTCTGGCACTTTTGAGAGAGGCTCAGCGGGCGGGTTACCGGATCAGCATCCTGCATACTTCCAGAATGGGGCTTAATGTCTATCGTCAACTTGGATTTCAGGATTATTGCTCGATTGGTCAATATCTGTGGTCACCGGCACAAGCCTGATCGCATAAAATGAACATAATTCATCCATCAAGAGACTTAACAACCTTTTTTCTGCAACTTTTGACATACATATACCTCCACTGCCCTGAGCCCGCGATTTCACCGGCATTTTTCGACTGTCCGTCTGTCTGCCTTGCAGCTCAAACCAGCATACACAGCGAACATGCAGGTCTGATTTCTTCTTAGTGGACGCGAAGCGTCCGGAAGATGTAACCATTCAGGGGATCCTGGGTGTTGATTACTGGCACCAGGCCTGGGGACTGTCCTCCGCTTCGTAATTATTGTGCAGGTTCACAAAACTTCGCGTCTGTACTTTCGTGTATTTGTGCAGAAAAATAAGTGCGGGGGTGCCTGTCCCCATGCCACATGCAAAGCGCTAAACAGATACTACGAGACAGAACACTCAATCCATTTTCATTCGCTCAGTCAATCTTCTAAATTCTTCACGAAGTTCATTATTCTCAAATGTCTGCGCTGCCGGCAGCTGAATCTGGGAAAGTGCGTTAAAAGTGCTTAGCCCTTGCCTGATAAGTGTATTCACATCAGAACTGAGTCGAACAGTATTATAGGTGTTTATGGCAACCCTCTTTTCCTGCTTACTGATATTCAACGCCTTGGCCACCTGATCCCTATGATCGTTGACTACTTGACGGTATAAAGTTATAACTTCTTTTGTCATCTCATTAGCCTTGATATTGCTTTCAAGGCTGGTGCGATCTGCTACCTGACGCATCAATAACCTTGCTTCCTCGATATTCTTATCAGCTTCTTTATCAAACTCCCTGAGTCTGGGGAGGACCTCCTCGTTTGCTTTATGAATAAAATCACTTTGCATTTTTACCGCCAGTTTGTGAAGCATAACAACCATACCATAGTATCTTCTGGCGTACGCAAGATTTTCCCCGCTTTCCCTGGTCAACTCAGCCAGTTGATTGGTGACAACTGAAACATTCGCAAAAACAATGCTCATAGACATGATATCATCTCCAACAGCTGAGGACAACCAGAACTCAACCCCCTCAGGGTCCAGGTCAACTCCTATACCCGACAACAGCCCGGACATTTCGGCTTCAATTTTTCTCATCTCCTTTTGATGAGCCTGGATGGATCTCTGGTAGGCTGCAATCAGGGCATCAAAATCACCACGTGTTCTGGCCGTCCATTGACGCATGGTCTGGGTGGGAATATATCTTGTCAGTGATGGGTCGCCTTCAGGTGCTGACAGTCTGGCTTCCCTGAAATCTGATATCCGGTCCTGATCAGAACTGATTGTATCTTCCAGTGCTTGATATCTCTGACGCAACTCAAGCATCCCTGGAGTTTCAAGGTGCTCGATAACAGTATCAAGATAGTCGTTAATCCTTCTTTCTACTCTGGATCTGTCAGTTCTAATCCAGGCGCTTTCTCTTACCTCATCCAGCCTGTCAAACTCTTCGGTAGCGCCTCCGAGAGAACTGATAACACCAGACATATCAAACTGATATTCAGGGTTTGCAAAAACAAAATTTCCATTTGATAAAAATAAAAATAGTGCCCATATAAAAATAATTTTTTTAAACAGACTAAATTTTTGAACAATGATTTTACATTTAAACAGTTTCATTTTTGAAGTTCTCACTTGTTGGATAAACAACACATAACAGGTATCAAAACTAAGGCGGGCTATGCCCGCAACCCGTTTTTTCTCACGCAAAGGCGCGAAGATCGCCAAGGAAGACAGGATAATTTTTTTCACTTGTCACTCGTTTCTCGTGACAGATGAAAAGGCAGCCTTGTCCAAAACCGTGTACCGGTTTTGGACAATACCTCTGCTTCGCCTCTTAAACTTTGCGTACTTTGCCTGCCCAGTTGAATTGCTCGAAGAGCAAGCCCGAAGGGCATTCAACCGGGGCGGCTGGCCTGCCACGCGC
>PWSL01000364.1 GCA_003563255.1 Desulfonatronospira sp.
CCCAGCTTAACCGCCGTATAACCGGTTTTGAAAGCCTCCGACTCGGCCACGCCCGCAGCCGCATAAGCAGCCAGGGCCACTGGCGGCGTAAACTTGGAAAGCATGGCAAAGTAGAAGCAGAAGAGGTGGGCAGCAATTATCGGTACCCCCATTTCCACCAGGGCGGGCGCCAGCAGGGCGGCTTGAATAATATATGCCGCTACCGGGGGCAGGCCCATTCCCAGGATAATCGCCGCAACCATGGAGGCTGAATGAACATGGACCGCGCCGCCGGCATTCTCGAGCCAGACAACCCTTTTCTCAAACAGGTCCTGGATTCCATGCAGGCCGGTATAAGCGTCCTGGACACGGACCTGCGCATAGTAGCGGTCAACGCCTGGATGGAAAAGATGTATGCCCACCATCTCCCCCTGCAAGGCAAGCACTGCTACCGCGCCTACCAGGAGCGGGACCGGGCCTGTCCCTGGTGCCCTGTGGTCAAGACCCTGCAAAGCGGACAAACCAGCATATCCCGGGTGCCTTACACAGCCGAGGGAGAGGTGAAGGGACATCTCGAAGTCAGCGCCTATCCCATGTTCAGCGCTGACGGGCAGTTAGAGGGGGTCATCGAGTATGTGCGGGATATCACCGAACAGGTGCAAAGCCGGGAGGCTCTGGAATATGAAAAGGAAAAGTTCAGACTTTTCGCTGACTTCACCGCCAACTGGGAGTACTGGATTTCACAGGAAGGGCAATTGATATATTCCTCCCCGGCCTGCAGGGACATCACCGGTTATGATCCTGCCGATTTTAAACAGGACCCATCTTTATTGGACAGGCTGGTGCATCCCCGCGACCGGCACCTGTTCACCGGACACCTGGAGCATGTCCTGCCCCGGGGCACCAGTGACTGCCAGCTCAGCTTCAGGATCATCGACCGCCACGGCCGCCTCCGCTGGGTGCAGCACGTCTGCCGGGCGGTATTTGATTCCCGGGGGGAGTACCTGGGACGCAGGGCTTCCAATACCGAGATCACCCTGCGCAAAATGGCCGAGGACAGCCTCATGGAAAGATTAAAGGAGCTCAACTGCCTGTACGAGATTTCCAGGCTGGTCAACAAGGATGATGACCTGCACACGATAATGGACGGAGTCGTGGACACCATACCCTCCGGCCTGCAATACCCAGAGCAGGCCTGGATCCGTATTGAGGTGTCCGGACAGAGCTTTTGCACTCACCCCTCCAGCGAACCCCATTGCATAATATCCCAGGAGATTGTTTCCGAATCCGAAAGCCTCGGCCGGGTCACTGTAGGATATCAGCAAATATTCCCCGAGGAAGACAAGGGGCCGTTTCTTCTGGAAGAAGTCAATCTGGTGCAGAGCATTGCAGATCTTCTGGCCGGCTTCATGGGCCGCAGGAATATGCAAAAGGCCCTGCTGGAAAGCGAGGAAAAGCTGCGCACCATTCTGGAGCAGACCCCGGCCCTCATCTGCCGCTTCCAGGCTGACGGAACCATCGAATACGTAAATCAGGCCTATTGCCGGTTTTTCAACAAATCCCGGGAAGAACTTACAGGGACAAACTTCCTGGAGCTCATTCCCCCGGAAGACCGGGATTTCGTCAAAAACCACTTCAACTCCCTGACCCCGGATAATCCGCAGGTAAGCTATGAACACCGGGTCCAGGGCCCGGACGGCCGGCTTTACTGGCAAAGCTGGGTTGACCAGGCCCTGTTTGACTCCGCAAACAACCTGCAGGCATACCAGAGCGTGGGCCGGGACATCACCGCCCAGAAAGAGGCCGAGGAAGAACTGCGCCTGGCCAACCGCTCCCTAAGGGTCCTGCACCTCACTGGAGAAGCCATGGCCCGGGCCACAGACAAAGCCTGGCTATGGGAAAAGGTCTGCCGCATTCTGGTGGAGAATGGTGGGTATGTCCTGGCCTGGGTGGGTCTGTGCGGAGAAGACGGGGACAACAGGGTCTACCCTGTGGCCCAGGCCGGTTACGAGCCCGGATACCTGGAACATATCACCATTACCCGGGACGACTCCCCCACCGGGCAGGGTCCCACCGGAACAGCCATCCGCACAGGACAGACCAGGATCTGCCGCAACATTCTCACTGATCCCGCTTTCGCGCCCTGGCGCAGCCAGGCCCGCAAATACGGCTACGCATCATCCATTTCTCTGCCCCTTATCCAGAATGAAAGCGTATTGGGAGCCCTGAATATTTATGCCCGGGAACCAGATGCTTTTGACTCCCGGGAAGCAGAGCTTTTGCAACGCCTGGCTGCAAACCTGGTCTTCGGCATGCAGGCCCTGGACACCTGGAACAGGCTGGAACAAAGCGCCCAGCATCTGGAGCAGGCCCAGGCCGTGGGGAAAATGGGCAGTTGGAACATGGACCTGAACGGAAAAAACTTCAAGCTATCCAAGCAGGCCTACCACATCCTGGAAGCTCCACCCGGTTCACGGATCACCTGGGAAATGATCTTTTCCCGTGTACATCCCGGGGACCGTGAACGGGTACAGCAGGAATGGGAGATCGCCATGCGGAAAAAGCAGGCCTTTGACAGCGTGCACCGACTCCAGATCCGGGACCAAGTCAAGTGGGTCCGGGTACAGTCCATACTGCAGACCGATTCCCAGGGGGTACCCGTTCAATGGCTGGGTGTAGCCCAGGACATCACCGCCCAGAAGGAAGCCGAGGACAGGGAAAAAGAACGTCTGGAGCAGCTGCAGCAGGCCTCCAAGATGGCCGCTCTGGGTACGCTGGTGGCCGGAGTGGGCCACGAGATTAACAATCCCAACAATTTCATCATGCTCAACGCGCCCATGCTCCGGCAAATCTGGGACGACGCCCTGCCCGTACTGGAGGAGTACGCCCGGGAGCACGGAGAGTTCAACCTGGCCGGGATGCCCCTGTCCAGCATCCGCGAACATATCCCTGGCCTGTTCACTGGAATCATAGACGGCAGCAAGCGCATCAAGCATATCGTCTCCGACCTCAAGGACTTTGCCCGGCAAAGCCCTCTGCAATCCGGCCAGGAAGCAGACATGAACCAGGTAGTGGAAAAGGCGCTGAACCTCATGGGCAGGATGATCGCCAAATATACGGACAACTTCCGGGTGGAATACGGGGAGAATATTCCTGTTGTGCATGGAGACTTTCAAAAGCTGGAACAGGTGATCATGAACCTGGTCATCAACGCCTGCCAGGCCCTCACGGACAGGCGCGGGCTGGTCCTGGTCCGCACAGCTTACGAGCCCGGGGAAGAGGCTGTCCTGGTGGAGGTCCGGGATGAGGGCCGGGGGATTGACCCGGAGCAGCAAGAGCGCATCTGCGATCCCTTTTTCAGTACCAGGCTCAAGGAGGGAGGCACCGGCCTGGGCCTGTCCATTACCTCTTCCATTGTCCAGGACCATGGCGGACGTCTGGAATTCGACTCCTCCCCCGGACAGGGGACCACCGTGCGCCTGTATCTGTACCCACAACAGCCCCGGTCTGAGACATGAGTTACAGCCAGGAACCATCAATCCTCATAGTTGACGACGAGCAGCACCTGCTGGACAGCCTGTCCCTGACCCTGCGCACCAGAGGGCACCAAAACGTGCTTACCAGCCGGAAAGGATCCAAGGCTTTGTCCCTGATTCAGAAACATTTCTGCCCGGTGGTCCTGCTGGATCTGTTCATGCCGGACACCCCCGGGGAGGAGATCCTGGCCCGCATCTGTGCCGAACATCCGCATACCGCCGTTATTATCATCACCGGGATAAACGAGGTGGAAACAGCAGTGCGCTGCATCCGGGCCGGGGCACTGGACTACCTGGTCAAACCGGTGGAGCCGGACAACCTGCTGGCCGCGGTGGATCGGGCCCTGAAACATTCCGCCCTGCTCCTGGAAAACAGACGACTCAGGCACAAGCTGCTGCACCAGGAACTGCAGAAGCCGGAGGCCTTTGAGCACATTCTCACCCGCAGCCGGGAGATACAGGCCGTGTTCAACTATATGGAGGCAGTGGCCCCGGCCCGGGATCCCCTGCTCATCACCGGGGAGACTGGCACGGGCAAGGATCTTCTGGCCAGATCCCTGCATATGGCCTCGGAAAGAAAGGGGGAGCTTGTCCGGGTAAACACCGCCGGACTGGACGAACATATGTTCTCCGATGTCCTGTTCGGGCATGTCCGGGGAGCATTCACCGATGCCAGGCAGGCCCGGGCCGGGCTTGTGGAACAGGCCCGGGGAGGGACCCTGTTTCTGGATGAAATCGGCGATCTGCCCTCCGCCAGCCAGGTCAAGCTGCTGCATCTGATCCAGGACAGGGAATATCTGCCCCTGGGTGCGGACAAGCCCAGACGGGCGGATGTGCGCATAGTCGCGGCCACCAATCGCGATCTGCAAGCCAGGGTGCTGGACGGTGTCTTTCGCCAGGACCTGTTCTACCGCCTGAGTACATATCACGTACATCTGCCACCCCTGCGGCAAAGGCCCCGGGATATCCCCCTGCTGGCGGCTCACTTCCTGGATGAGGCCTTGCAGGACCTGAACCAGGAACAGGGAGAACTCACCCCGCGGGTTATAAAGCTGTTGCAGGAGTATGATTTTCCGGGCAATATCCGGGAGCTAAGAGGGATCATCTATGACGGCCTGGCCAGAGGAGGTGTTGCGGGCATTGAAGAAAAGCTGGCCTCTCTCACGGGCTGCTCACCAGATCAGGTCCCTGGCGCGGACACCCTGCCGGACAGGGAGATAATCTTTCCCAGCCTGCTGCCCACTCTGGAAGAAACAGTGCAGGCCCTGATACAAGAGGCCCTGAAACGCTCCGGGGGCAATCAGGCCCGGGCGGCCGGGATGCTGGGCATATCCAAGCAGGCCCTGAACCAGCGCCTCAAGAAGACGAAATAAGGCTATGCAACCGGCAGATGATAACTTACAAAACCCCTTTGTTGATGTGACTGCAAAAAATCACTTTTGCAGTCACAGATGTCAGAGATCAGACGTCAGGTATCAGTAAAAACAAAGACTTATGTAGATTGTTTGTTTCTGAATTATTCATTTTCTCGACTTTTTGCAGGTACATCATTGATCCGGAACACTGTACTTGAACCCTCTTCCTTTTTAATTGCACACTTCGCGTCAAGCGCGAAATGTGAAGATGATTAAAAGCAGTATGTGCCTGTCCCACTCTCTTTCACTGGGTTGCACTACGCGCAGGTCAGGGGTCTGCTCAGTGGCTTCTTTTAACTTGTTTTCCACCAGGCCCAGAGTAAAGGCTGAACTATATACAGGCACTTGCAGGCCAGACATGAGCCAGGGTAAGGCTCCAATATGGTCTTCATGGCCATGGGTCAGTATTATGCCCTGGAGCTTGCTTTTTTTCTCCAGCACAAAATCCAGTCTGGGAATCACCACATCCACTCCATAGTGAAAATCATCAGGGAACATCAGTCCGCAATCAATGAGAACCGCACTTTTTTCAGTTTCCAGAAGCATGCAGTTCATGCCTATCTCCCCCAGGCCACCCAGGGGATAAAAGGTCAATCCTTTTTTATTCTGATTCATTTTTTAACTCCAAAAAATTGTTATGCATCAGGGACCACAGGTCCTGTTTTAATTTATCTCTTTGCTTTAAGCTGTATTCTGCACTGACCCGCCAGGGAGGCAAGGCCCTCAGGCGCACCTTGCCTGGCCTGATATAATACCTGCCTTTATAATGAACCTGGTTGGTGCCGTCCAGGACAAGGGGTACCACTGGCAGGCCAGTTTTGAGGACAATAAGAAAGGCCCCAATCTGGAAATCCAGAAAGTCTTGGCCCTGGGGGTTACGGGTCCCTTCCGGAAAAATCAGTATGGACTCACCTTGTGCTACTTTCTGCATCGCCAGCTGGATATCCTGCATGGATTGGCGACGGTTTCCCCTGTGCAGGGGAAAATGGCCACAGGCACGCATTCCAGGACCAAAAATCGGGATCCTGAACAAAGAGTCCCTGGCCAGAAATCTGGGTTTGAATCTGGCAAACAGACTGAGGATTAATGGCGTGTCCAGATGACTCTGGTGATTGGCCAGAAAAATATAGTTTTGCTCCGGGTCAAGCTCTGCTAACTCCAGCTCCAGCTGCGTTCCGCTGGCCCAGATCGTGGATCTGGCCCAGATCATTTCCAGGGCGCGCACCACAGGCTGTAAACCCTGGAAATGCCCCATGGGCCTGACCAGCAAAGCCACAATAATGGTACATGGAAAAAAAACAATGCAAAACAATATATTGCGTAAAATAAGTCGTAACATGTTGAACATAAGCAGTGATTTTAATGCTAACCAAATTTTTAGTAAAGCACAAGGATGCGCTTTTCCAGAGCAAATTTATTCTCAAAGTTTTGCTGTTTGGCCACAACCCGGTCCAGGCGGCCTTGACCTCCTTAGTTGTAAGCGTTCAAATTACCAATGAACAAAACCAGCTACAGGTTTTGATGTGCGCTGCCTTGAAGCGAGTTTTTGCGTCCTGTTTGCTAAAAGCCCCGGGAGTCCGCAACTGATCTTCTGCAGAAAACAAAACTGCCGTGATTGCACTGCAAGCCGGGTTGACATATCCTAGCCCGAATTTACGGCTGTAGTGAACCAAACATGGAAATCTATTCGCTATAAGCCATAATTTTAAATGCGTATTATGCGGGCCAATTTTCTGGATTATATCCGTGCGGATTTTGTGACCACAGCCCGGGCCAAGGGTGTGGCTGAGGGTCGGGTGATGTTCGTGCATGTGCTGCGCAACGCCATAAACCCCTTGGTCAGTGCCTCAGGCTTTATTCTGGCCACCTTGCTCTCCGGCTCCATTCTGGTGGAAAACGTGCTCAATTATCCCGGCCTGGGCCAGCTCATCTTTGAAGCCCTGATGCGCCAGGACGAGTTCGTAGTGGTAGCAGCAGTACTCATGGGCTGTCTGATGCTCATGCTGGGCAATCTGCTGGCGGACTTGCTCCTGGCATGGTCAGATCCCAGGATCAGGCTGGATAAGAACTAATTCTATGCTCAAATATTTGTTCAAAGAGATCCTGCACCGACCTTTGGGTCTGGCTTGTCTGCTGGTACTGGGGGTGTTGTACGTAACCACCATATTTTCCCAGTTTCTGGCCCCATATTTGCCCACGGACCAGGATCTGCAAAAGGCCTATCATCCGCCTGCCCGCATTGTGTTTCAGGACTGGCGGCCCCACGTGCAGGTCTACGAACAGATTGATCCTTCTGCAGCCACGTACAAGGCTGTGCCAGGGGAAACAGCGCGGATACACTTTTTTGCCCCTGGAGAGGAATACCTTTTCTGGGGCCTGATACCGGCCAAAATGCGTCTTTTCCAAGCTGAGGAGCCCCACAGGATCTATCTTCTGGGCAGCGACGGCACCGGCAGGGATGTTTTTTCCAGACTGCTTTACGGTGCCCAGGTCTCCTTAAGCATCGGTTTTATTGGAATCTGCATCACCATGACCCTGGGTTTTCTGGTCGGGGGGGTGGCTGGCTATTTCGGCGGCCAGGTGGACTTTCTGACCATGCGCCTGGTGGAGTTCGTGATCGCTGTACCCTCTTTGTACCTGCTGATTGCCTTGCGGGGTGCCCTGGCAGAGCACTTTGCCCCGGAACAGATGTACCTGGTCATTGTGATCATCCTCTCTTTGATCGGCTGGGCAGGTGCAGCCCGGATTATTCGGGGCATGGCCCTTTCTTTGCGCCAGAGACCTTTTGTCCTGGCCGCAGAGGTCATGGGGCAAAGCAGTTTTAAAATCCTTTTCAGGCATTTTCTGCCCAATCTGGCCAGCTACCTGCTGGTAGCGGCCACCTTGAGCATCCCGGCCTATATTCTGGCTGAGGCCTCCCTGAGCTTTTTGGGGCTAGGTATCCAGGAGCCAGGCACCTCCTGGGGGCTCATGCTGCAACAGGCCCAGGAACTGAAAGTATTTACCCTGAACCTCTGGTGGCTGTTGACTCCGGGGGCAGCCGTATTCATCACCGTGATCACCTTCAACATGCTGGGGGACGTGCTGCGCGATATTGTCGACCCCCGGCAGCAGATGGTCAAGCGCTAAGAAGGCCCCTGCGCATCCCTGATGACGGCTGCGACTCTCATGTGCCGGGTTACTCACCACATGGCGGCTTGCATCCACAAGAATGTCCGTACCATTTTCCGCTTGAACATGGGATAGGCCCCGCAGGGGCATGAGCTCCGGGATGAATCCTGGAGCCTGTCCTGCTCTTGCGGCTCCACATCCGGCACCCTGGATCGAATGGCTTCAAAATCCCGGCGCTCGACCCCGGCTGCACGTTCCTTAAGATAATCCATGGTGTGCAGGGAAGAGATCTTTTCCGACAAGCCCAGGGTGAGAAACTGGTTCATGGAGCTTTATTCTTTGCTGTCAACAGAAGCTCATAAACGAAGCAAATGTTTCTATCTCGCAACAAGGAGAGGGTGTATATGATTGGTGCCATTGCCGGAGATATTGTCGGATCGGTTTACGAGTGGGACAATATTAAGGCCAAGGATTTTGATCTGTTCACCTTGCGCAGCTTCTTTACTGACGATACCGTCCTGACCGTCCCTCCCTGGTTGCACAATTACTGAGGTAAAAGAAGCACAATAACTGTCTGTCGCTCTTGAAAATGCTTCGAAACGGGCAACGTCCTCGGACTGTTTTTCTTGATCGGCCGTATAAAATATGGCAGGAAATACTCAGTTTTTCATATCATCCGGCACATTACCCTGCCTTGGCTCCAAGCTTTTAACTTCTGAGAGCTTTACCATGAAAAAACATTCGCTGGCCCACTACGCCGAACAAAACAGCGCCACCTCCGGCAAGCGGGAGGTCATCCTTACCATGTATCTGATCAGCAAAATAATGGATTGAGAAAAATATTATTGACTCTGTAACAAAAACTGTTACACTAAAAATGATAAAGAGTTTCAGGCATAAGGGGCTTGCGGAACTGTTTGAATACGGCCATTCAAGTAAAATCCGTCAGGATCTGCAACAAAGGCTGCTGCGGCGTCTTGATGCCCTGGACATGGCTGAAACTCTTGGTGAGTTAAAAATCCCGGGTTTCAATTTCC
>PWSL01000005.1 GCA_003563255.1 Desulfonatronospira sp.
CTTGATTTCTATCGCCCCAAAGAGCATCGCCGCCTGCACCACCGAACTGCATCTGAACAACAGCCCTCAGGTTTTCATTGGCAACGAAATTAAAGGTGCTCCGGAACCTCTGGTAGAAATTAAGGGAGTCGCTGTCATCATCTTTGTCAAAGTTTGGGTTTTTGACATAGTTGCCATGCACCCTGAAGTCGCCGCCGGAAATGGTCAGCTGAGCAGCCTTGGCCATGCCTACGGTGCCCAGGATAAAGGCGGCCATGACGGCCAGAATAATCAAACGTTTCATAATGGTTCCTCCTTTTACATCTTAAGTTTTTGCGGACTCAAGATCTGTTGATGATCAGTGTACCTGACGCCTGGGCCGAACTGTTGCGGGGCAAGGGGTGTGGGGTGTGAGGGTGCCTTTTGCGCCTGTATCCTGCCTGCAGACCCTTGCCGTTGCTGTCGGCCTGTCTGAATATTTAATTGAGCCGAAAATAAAATGCAAGCTTTTTTTGTCAAAATAATGTTAAAAGTTAAAAATTTTTTACGGTGCAAGATTTTGTACTCTGAGAAGGCATGGGGTATGGAGAGGATGAAACCCTGCCTGTCACGCATATTGATTAATCAACGCCGAAAGCGTTCCTCCGGAGCAGGGTTTATTGACAACTGCACCTGTACATCCCGGCCCCGGCGGGACTGCAATGTGCCCAGTCCATGGGCTGAAGCACCCCGAGCGTCTCTGGTCCAGGTCGAACATTGCCAGGGGTTTGCCTGTATATTCCCTGACCAGCCGGCTCAGCCGCTCATAAATCCCGGGGCGTAAGGTACAGGTATTTCCCGCAAACAGGCACTTCCCGGGCTTCCTGCTTCTTTGCTTCTGATCTATTGATCAGGCAGCGGTTTCCCCGTATGCACAGGCACCTGCCTGTTCACGGTTCCAGGCCCGGCTCAAAGTCTTCCAGAGTCTCCTGCAGCTTTCTTCAGAAACCTGGCCGCAGTAAAATCCTCTTGGACTCCGGGAAGCAGCTCCTGCAATATGATTGAGAAGGTTGTCAGGCATATGCCTGATTGTGCCGGCCTGGTCCTGGGGGTTCATATGGGCCAGCACCCGGGAGGCATGCCCGGGTTCAAGCATACCGAGTACACGCGCGGCTTCTCTGGGGGAAACGGGTTCAAGGGCGCAGGCCAGGTCCAGCGGATGAAGACTTTTACAGAATTTATGCAGCAGCTCTGTTTCGTCTTTTTCAAGATATTTTTGCAGGGAATGGTTGATGTAGGGTGTAGACATGGGTTCACCTCCTTAAAAAATGCCGCCGTGCAGTGAAGCGGCGGACCTGGAGGAGAACATGCTGGATGGGGATATTTATCCGGAGTGCACGGCTCCTGCCGCCTCTTCACCTGAAGACGGTGCTTTGGGTTCCGGTTGTTGATGATCAGCGCCTTGAAAGCGCCTGATACTGTCTGCTTCCATGGATGCTAAAGCTCCTGTTGAGGTTGTCTCAGGCCGGCTGCCCGCTGCAGCCGACTCCAAACGCAGGTGAATTTGTATTATTTACAGACTGTTGTCAAGTAGGATATTATTTGCTCAGATCTGCCGTTTTCCATAAGATTCATTGTCGGGTATCTGTTTAGCGTTTTTAAGGAAAGCAGGGGACAGGCACTCCGGGACCCACTTGAGCATCATTTTGTGCTAAAAAATATCTCATTTTCTGGGACAATCACGCCTCAGGCGTGACTGAAGAGCCAGTCCCCCTCCGGGCTGTATGCCTCCGGGCAGGAAGCCATGCCACATGCAAAGCGCTAAACAGAGTAGTGTCGGGCTTTACAAGCCATGGATGTTCGGTTTAACATGTACCGGAATTTATCATTCAGCAAACTTTTAACTCCTTTCTGAAAAAACCAGGCTGTCAAGTGTCAACCCGTATACTGCTTGCCCTTGTAGTAATATTTATCACCCCGTCCCCGGCCTTTTCCCAAAAAGAGGAGGCCGGGAACTTTTCAGTTTTTTACCTCAACTCCTACCATGACGGTTACGCCTGGTCAGACGACATCCGTGAAGGCATCAGGCACAGGTTCGATCAATCCGGGCACCGGATGGAAATCCAGATGGAATATATGGATACCAAGGTATTCCATCGCCCCGGGGTAACCCGCAGGCTCCTGGAGCTCTACCGTGAAAAGTATGCGGATGAAGAATACGACATAGTAATCGTTTCCGACGATGATGCCCTGGACTTCATGCTGGACTACGGAGACGAGCTGTTTCCGGGGCTGCCCATAGTCTTCTGCGGCATCAATCACCTGGAAGAGGAACTCCTGGACCGGGAGAGCACCACCGGCATCGTGGAAAACTTCAATGTGCGCAAGACCCTGGACCTGGCCCTCTCCATTCACCGGGGCAAAAATCGTATGGTGGTCATAGGCGACGAATCCACCACGGGTATAGCCATCAAGGGGCAGATAAAGGAAGCTGTACCCGATTTTCAGGACAGGCTGGATTTTGAGTTCTGGACCCAGTACTCGCTGGACGAGATTGCAGACAAGGTCAAAGGCCTTTCAGAGGATACCCTCCTTTACTTCATACCTTTTTTCTATTCCGCCGGAGGCCAGGTGTTTTCCGCCGGGGAAATGCTGGAAAACGTAGCCGGGTTCAGTGATCTGCCCATCTACAGCAACTGGGAATTTCTCCTGGGCCACGGCATGGTGGGCGGCAACCTCATCAGCGGTTTTGAGCACGGTTCCGTTGCAGCCGGTATGGCCCTGGACATTCTGGAAGGTAAAAGACCTGCTGATATCCCCATTATCCACGATATAGTGGATCAAAACATGTTTGACTACAACGTGCTGCAAAAGCAAGGGATAAAGCAGACCCAGCTTCCCCTGGGCAGCCTGATGATCAACGAACCACCGGCATTTTACGAACTGGACAAGCAGGTCTTCTGGGTAATCATGTCCAGCCTGGGGGCGCTTCTGATTATCCTGGCCTTTCTGGTGCGCAGCATCATTCACAAACGCATCGTGGAAGGAAGGATCCGCAACCAGCTGGCCTTTCAGGAGAGTCTCATGGACACTATCCCCCAGCTGATTTGCTGGAAGGACCTCAACCAGCGCTACATGGGTGCCAATCAGGCTTTTACCGACTTTTTCGGCATCGAGTCCCCGGAGAAGATCATGCACCAGACGGACACCCTGCTCATGCCTACCCGGGATTTCGCCCAGTGGGCCGCCCGCATGGACAAACAGGTGATCCAGACCGGCCGGGCCCTGAGAAAAGTGCGCGTGTCGGTCAGAGATCAAAACGGCGATTCTTCCTGGCTGGAGGTAAACAAAATTCCCCTGAGGGATGAAAAGGGGGAAACAGTCGGCACCCTGAGCACGGCGGAAAACATCACCAACGAGATAAACCTGGAACGCCAGCTTCTGCAGTCCCAGAAAATGGAAGCCATGGGCACCCTGGCCGGGGGCATCTCCCACGACTTCAACAATATATTGACCTCCATAATGAATTCCACAGAACTGGCCCAGGGGGACCTGGATCCTGATTCCCCGGCTTATCAGGACCTGGCAAGGGTGCTCAAGGCCTCTAACCGGGGCCGGGACCTGGTCCAGCGAATTCTGGCCTTCAGCCGTCCCTCCCAGGAGGGCTTCCGTCCCACGGTATTGCCGGAACTGGTGCGGGAATCAGTGTCTCTTCTGCAATCCTCCCTGCCCCGCAACATAGAGGTCCGTTCCAGCATCAGCGGCGGCTACGAACCGGTCAACGTAGATCCGACTCAGATTTCCCAGGTGGTAATGAACCTGTGCACAAACTCTTTCCAGGCCATGCAGGACCAGAAAGGAGTCCTGACAGTAAACCTGGAAGAGATCGAGCTGGATGTATACCGGGCCGAAGACATGGACATGCCCGCCGGCAAAACCTTCAGGCTGGAGATATCAGATACGGGTCCGGGCATAGACCGCCGGGACCTGGACAAAATCTTCGACCCCTTTTTCACCACCAAGGCCCAGTCCGGCGGCACGGGCCTGGGCCTGGCCGTGGTCATGGGCATAGTCAAAAACCATAAAGGGAGCATCCAGGTGGACAGCAGGCCGGACCAGGGCACGTGCTTTGAAATCTTTCTCCCAGCAAGGGAACCTGGACAGCAGGAATCAGCACCTTCCAGTGCTTCCCTGAAAACAGGCAGCGGCACTCTGCTCTTTGTGGAAGACGACCAGGACCTGCTGGAAACCACCCCCAGGAGCCTGCAGGCCCTGGGCTACACAGTTTACACTGCTTCCAGTGCCAGAGAGGCCCTGACAATTATGGGCCAGGGCATTTTATTCGACCTGGTTTTGACGGATTTCGACATGCCCGGGCTTAATGGAATTGAGCTGGCCCGGGCAATCCTGCAAAAACACCCCCGAGTTCCGGTAATGCTCATTACCGGACGCATTCAGGCCCTGGAGGGTGTCCAGCAGCCGGACAACATCCGGTTCATTCTATCCAAACCATTTAATCGGGCTGATTTGTCCCAGGCGGTATCAACGGCCATACCTGACTGAAACAACCATAGAGACACAATAATATGCCCCGAGTACTTGTAGTAGACGATGATCCTGAAGTAAAATCCACCATGTCCAGCCTGCTTTCCCGCCAGGACATTCCACATGGCCTGGCGCACGATATGGCCTCCACCAGGCTTGCCCTGCAGGCAGCCAGGTTCGACCTGATTCTTCTGGATGTGGGTTTGCCCGACGGCAACGGCCTGGACCTGTTGCCGGAAATAAAGGCCCTTGAAAACGCCCCGGAAGTCATAATCCTCACCGGTCGCGGTGACAGCCAGGGTGCTGAACTGGCAATTGAAAGAGGTGTCTGGGATTATCTCTTAAAGCCCTCCCCCATCAAGGAGATAAAACTGAGCATCTCCAGGGCTCTCAAGTACAGGCAGCAGAAAGAAAGCGCCCGCCCCCGGGCCCTGGATCTGACCGCGGTGGTAGGGTCCAGCCCGGCCATGCAGTCCTGCTATGACCTTCTGGCCTGCGCCGCCGCCTCGGATTCCAATATTTTGATCACCGGTGAAACCGGGGTGGGCAAGGAACTTATGGCCCGGACAATCCATTCCAACAGTCCGCGCTCAAAGCAGCCTTTCGTGGTGGTGGACTGTGCCGGAATCACTGATTCCCTGGTGGAAAGCACTCTTTTCGGACACTGCAGAGGCGCGTTCACCGGGGCCATGGCCGACCACACCGGTCTCATCAGCCAGGCACACCAGGGGACACTCTTTCTGGACGAACTGGGAGAACTGCCTCTGGCAATTCAAAAATCACTGCTCCGGGTGCTGCAGGAAAGAAAATTCCGCCCGGTGGGATCCAGCCGGGAGCAGAAAAGTGATTTTCGCCTCATGGCCGCCACCAACCGGGAACTTGAAGCCATGGTACTGGAAGGTATCTTTAGAAATGATCTGTATTTCCGCATCAAGACCATGCATATGCACCTGCCCCCTTTGCGGGAAAGGGTTCAGGACATAAGATCCCTGGCCATGCACTTCGTGGATAAGTTGTGCACCAGAAACAGCCTGCCTCCCAAAGGTCTGGGCGCGGACTTTCTGGAAACCCTGGAAGCCTACACCTGGCCAGGAAATGTTCGTGAACTGTGTAATGTCATAGAACAGGCCCTGGTGGCCTGTGCCGGTGAAACCAACCTCTACTCCATGCATCTGCCCAAGGAAATCCGCATAAAAGTCACACGCTCCAGAGTGGAGCAAAGCTCAGCAGAAGATCTGACGGAACATGCATGCCCATGTCGTTCAAACGGCTCAAAAATTGACCATCCTGTATCATCGTTCAAGGACTTCAAACAGGAGTGCGAAAAAAAATACCTGCTGGGCCTGTTGCAGCAATTCCCGGGTGACGTACCCAGCATGCTCAAACTCTCCGGCCTGTCACGTTCACACTTCTATTCTCTGCTCAAAAAATACGGGCTGGACACCTGATGCTCGTAAACAAACACGATAAAAGTTGAGGCCCTCCACAGGGAGGGCCTCGGGTCAGGAGGGGGTTAGCACATGGGAAGATAAGCAGGTCTATTTTAAAGCCTGGTTCTTCTTCCCCGGGGTCTCTGAATTCGTCACCTTCAGGAGGCTGGTATCCATCAGGTGCGGGCTGCTGGTAGCCTTCAGGCGGTTGTTCTTCAAAACCTTTTGTATAAATTATCGCCCCGGCCACCGGGGACAGGCACTTTTGCCGACCTCAAACCGTAAAACGGCCTGACTATCCGGCGGCAAAAGAGCCAGTCCCCTTCCTTACATTAATTGTTAATAGGGTTAGGCAGTTAATTAAGGCTTTTGTTCTTCAACAATTAACAATTAACTGATATCAAATTTTTGTTTTTGCTTTGCTTGTTTGCTTTGCTTGTTGCGTGTTCCCAGGCTCCAGCCTGGGAACATCGCTTTTTTGTGGCTCCAGCCACTTCCTGTCAGTTAAAAGGCTGGTTCTGTTCCGGGTCCGGTCCCAGGTTCTGCACCAGGTTGCTGTCTGGGTTCGCCCCGTTCGGGTGCTTCATATTCTTCAGGATCAGGCTGTTCATACCCTCCCGGAACTCCTGCAGGTTCGTGTCCCGGTCCGCAACCTGCAGATAAGCCCAGCATCAATACTGCAGTCATTGTCAGCAGCATACTTTTCCAGCGCATGTTTGAGACTCCTTAGTATTTTTTCTTTAATAAGCCTGATCCACGTTCAACCTGTCCAGCAGCTCGTTTCTCAGCTCTTCGTCAACCTGAGCGGCTTCCATGGCCTGGTTGTATGTTTCTACGTCCAGCCCCTGGTTTTCTACGGCCTCAACCATTTTTTCACCGGCTTCTTCCTGCATCTGCTGGGCTCTTTCAGGATCCTCAATGCCTTCCAGGTCGGCCTGGAATTCTTCCCGGACCTGGGTTACAGCTTCGTAGGCGTCGGCCACCTGGTCCAGTTGTTCAGAGCTTAAGTCCACTTCGGGAGCCTGCTGCTGCATCATTTGCTGCTGCTGTTGCTGATCAGGCTGGTGTTCCTGCTGTTGCTGCTGTTGCTGCTGATCAGGCTGATATTCCTGATATTCCTGCTGTTGCTGTTGATCAGGCTGATATTCCTGCTGTTGCTGCTGATCAGGCTGATATTCCTGATATTCCTGCTGATCAGGCTCATACTGCTGGGCTCCGACCTTGGCGGCTACCCCCAGGATAAACATAGCAGCTATAGACAAAACCAAAACCTTGAAACTTTTTTTCTGATACATATTTACCTCCTCTAAGCTTGATTTGTTATTCATCAGAAACGTTAAGTATTTTAGCATCAGCCGTGCCATAATGTGCTGGTGTCGGTTGAATAGCTTCGTAGAGCGGGTGGAAAGGCTTTGCAGGCCCAGGGGATTTTTTGTTTAAGCTCCAGCAATAAAGACACATATTACCAAAGTGACACACTATGAGTTCAAGTGTCTACGTTCCTGGTTCCTGGTTCCTGGTTCTTCGTTCCTGGTTCCTGGTTACCTCTCGTTCCCAGGCTCCAGCCTGGGAACGCTTTTTTAACATAATGCCTGCATAATCTGGGGGTTTATCGCTCCCACGCTCTGCGTGGGAGCGTATCTGGACCGCTTTGCGGTCATTGGTGGACGCGGAGCGTCCGGAAGATGTTCCCACGCAGAGCGAGGGAACAATAAAGAGGATTTAACTGGGCGTCTTTGCGTGAGAAAAAAATGGGTTGCGGGTATAGCCCGCCTTAGACTTACTCCTGAAACCCTGCCTGCTCCGCATATGGCGTGATTAAGCAACTCTGAAAGCGTTCCTGCGGAGCAGGGTATAATGGGGCCTGCCCGGTGAAACAACTCCTCGCGTTACAGATTTGCTGGGTTTAACCGGGTCACAAAAAACAAGAAAAATTTCGAGCAAAGACGGGGCTTGAACGCTTGGCAGTGGGACGGTCCCCGCTGAGAATTATCACGCGAAGACGCGTGACAAAGGCAACCAGTTTTGCTAAGGAGAAAGTACACTAACCAAAATAATGTTGTCACGGTGACTGTCCCAAGTGGGATAAGAGCACTGCATTATCCTGGGTTGCGGGTATGGCCAGCGTTTGATTTTTATTAAGCCTACGGCAATGAGCGGAAGTAATCCATTGCCCTGACTGCAAAGACTACCAAAGTCGGGACAGAGTCCGGCTCCAGCTCCGGTCTGGCCAGGCTGGAGGATGGATGGTCCATCTTGCTGGGCCTGGTGCATCTACTGTCCGGATCCGAAAAAATCGTAACTTCTCAATAACTCCGGGCGATCTTACACTAAGAAAATACCTGGATTCCTGCTTTCGCCGGAATGACGAATGAAAACAGGTCGTTGCATTGTGATGTCATACCGGCGGAAGCCGGTATCCAGGAATACTGCCCGGAGTTATTGAGAAGTTACAAAAAATCTGCTCGAACATCAGGCCTGAAACTTAAGCGGGAGGAAAAAATGAAATTAAGCAGCATAAGAACTAAGCTGGCGGTTGTGGGGGTAATTCCCATAGTTTTGTTTCTGGCCCTGATCATTATCTATTTAATTCCTGTGCTCGAAGAGACTATTTTTCATGAGAAAGAAATTCAAACCATGGAAATGGTTAATACTGCTTTAGGAATCATTGAGAATCTGCATCAGAAGGAAATGCAGGGGGAGCTCAGCCGGCAGGAAGCCCAGGAAAGAGCAATGGAATCCATCGCTTCCATGACTTTCGGTGAAGACAGACAGGATTACTTCTGGATCAACGATTATGTGCCCAACATGGTTATGCATCCTTTCAGGCCGGACCTGGATGGAGAATATATCGGAGATTTCCAGGATCCGGACGGATTGCGGCTCTTTCAGGAGATGGTGGAAGCAGTGGAACGTCATGACGCCGGTTATGTCGAGTACCAGTGGCAATACTATGATGACCAGGACCGGATAGAACCCAAACTGTCCTATGTTGCCGGCTTTGAGCCCTGGGAATGGATCGTGGGCACTGGAGTATATATCCATGACGTACAACAGATTGCCGGAGAAACCCGAAATACATCCTTATTCTGGACTGGCGTAA
>PWSL01000109.1 GCA_003563255.1 Desulfonatronospira sp.
ATAACCTGTCTCAATTGGGGACAGGCACTTTTGCTGGTTGACAACCTGCCATACTCCAAAATCTCGGTGGCAAAAGAGCCAGTCCCCGGAGGTCAATAAATAAGTTTCGCTGTAGTGTTATATTAACAAACGGTTATTTTTTTGTGCGTAACAGCAAAGACGATCCCACACACAGCAAAACCAGACATACGGCCTGGACAGGGCTGAACACCCATATTATGGACTGATAATCATACCTGAAAAAATCAACCGCAATGGTGGTGACAGCATACAATATCAAAAACAGCCCTGCAAGCTGTCCTTTAGATTTAAAAACGCCCTGCACGGCTAAAAGCAAAATAAAAATCATCAGCGCGGCCAGGGCATGGTAAACCTGCGCCGGATGCAGACTGACAAAAAGCGGTCCCAGAGAATCCGGGTGCGTAAAGGTGACCGCCCAGGGCACATCTCCGGGACGGCCGTATCCGCAGCCTGCAAACAAACAGCCCACCCAACCCACAATCAGCCCCAGAGCAGTGCCTGGAGCCACGGCATCCAGCCAGGCTGATATGTCCTGCTTTTTCAGGGTAAGGTACAATAACAGGGCTGCTGCACCGGCAATGCCGCCGCCAATGAGTACCAGTCCGCCGTCCCAGAAGTGCAGCAGCCTGGTAAAAGATCCTTCAAAATCCCGGGGGTAAAGAAGAAAGTAAAACAGCCTGGAGCCTGCCAGACCAGCCAGGAGCACGTAGAAGCCGAATTCCAGGACCAGACCCCGGTCCAGGCCTTTCCTGCCGGCCTCGCGCATAGTCCATGCCATGCCCAGAAGATAAGCGGTCGCCATGAAAAACCCGAAAGCATAAATGCTTAACCCCCCAATTTCAATCAGAATCGGCTTCATGACGCTTTTTCTTATAAAAGGCCACTATCAGCAAGACGGCCCCAACAGATATTGCAATATCCGCCACGTTAAAAGCGGGCCAGTGATGGCTGCCCAGGTGAAAATCCAGAAAATCAATGACCATACCCAGCCGGATGCGGTCTATCATGTTGCCCAAAGCCCCGCCCAGAATCAGGCCCAAGGCGGTAAAGAGGTAATAGTCCTCGCGCTGCACCGTACGCAGCAGGTGAATTACCAGCACTACTGCCAGGCCGGTGGCTCCAAGAAAAAAGTAGGTCCGCAGGTTGCCTTCCAGGTCCGCAAGAAATCCGAAGGCTGCACCCTTGTTCAGAACAAATACCAGGTTGAACAGTCCGGGAATCACCGTCCTGGTCTCACCCAGAGCCAGATTGCTCTCTATCCATATCTTGGTGACCTGATCCAGCACCAGGATCACTGCAGACAAAATTATCACCAGTTTATATCTGTAAGGCACCATTTTCCTCCTGTCTGTGAAACCCTTAAGGCCGTAAAGGTTCAGCGCCGGTCGGCGCGCAATCACCCACCGTCCACCACCCGGCTGCACCTGGAGCACACTGCATCCGCATCCGCATCAGGGGCCAGGTCTTCGCTGTAGACCCAGCAACGGGGGCACTTGTTTCCAGGCGCCCTGCGGACCTCGATGTGCAGGCCATGTTCTTCCCGGCTGGCAAAGCTGTCCTGCCCGGCCTCTTCCAGGGGCCTGATCTGGGCCTTGGACACGATAAACACATCCCTTAAATGATCCTGCACCTGGGCAAGCCTTGAGAGCTTGTCTTCCTCCAGATAGAGTATCACGTGACTGTCCAGGGAATGTCCGAGTTCCTTGGATTGCCTGAAAGGCTCTATGGCCTTGGTCACTTCCTGGCGAATGCGCCCCACCATGTCCCAGAGTTCTTTTTCGTCCTCCTCCAGCCGGCCTACACCGTCAAGATCCGGCCTCCAGCCGAAGACTGTATCCGAGTCGCTCTTCAGCTTTTCCGGCAGGTGGCCGTAAATTTCTTCAGCTGTAAAGCTGAGGATGGGAGCCATATTTTTCAAGAGCACCTGCAGTACATGATACAGCGCACTCTGGGCCGATCTTCGCTCCCGGCTTCCGGGTGCCGATACATACAAGCGGTCCTTGATGATATCCAGGTAAAAGGATGACAGTTCCAGCACGCACAGGTTATGCAGGTTGTGGTAGACCTTGTGAAACTCGAAGCGCTCAAACGCCCTGTGCATGGCCCTGTTCTTCTCCATGACCAGGTGCAGGGCGTAGCGATCCAGTGGATGCATAGCTGACGACTCCACAAGATCCTCTACAGGATCAAAGTCATAAAGGTTGCCCACCACGAAGCGGCAGGTATTCCTGATACGGCGGTAGGCGTCCACCAGCCTGGTCAAAATCTCCTGGGAAATGCGCACGTCTTCCTGGTAGTCCACCGCAGAGACCCAGATGCGCAGGATCTCGGCCCCGTACTTGTCGATAATCTCCTGGGGGGCGATAACATTGCCAATGGACTTGGACATTTTACGCCCCTCGCCATCCACTACATAGCCATGGGTCAGCACGGTTTTATATGGAGGTCTGTCCCTGGTACCCACCGAGGCCAGCAGGGAACTGTGAAACCATCCCCGGTGCTGATCAGTACCCTCCAGGTACATATCCGCTGGAAAGGAGCATTCCGGGCGCTTTTCCAGCACTGCGGCAAAGCTGGTACCCGAGTCGAACCACACGTCCAGGATATCGTCCTCTTTCCGCCAATCCTGTGAGGCACACTCAGGACAGGTCAACCCCTTGGGCACCACGTCCTCTACGTCAGCCTCGAACCAGTAGTCACAACCCCGCTCATGTTTTTCAAAGCGCTCCACAATGGAAAAGAACCACTCCGGATCGGTATAGGCGTGGTCGCACTTGCTGCAGAGCAGGGCCACGATGGGCACCCCCCAGTTTCTCTGCCTGGAGATGCACCAGTCAGGGCGGTTTTCTATCATGGAATATATGCGCTCCCGCCCCCAGGCCGGGATCCACTGCACCTCTTCCTGGATGGCCTCCAGGGACCTTTGCCGCAGGGAGTTTTCCTCCATGGTGATGAACCACTGGGTGGTGGCCCTGAAAATTACCGGCTGCTTGCAGCGCCAGCAGTGGGGGTAGGAATGTGTCTGCTTTTTCCCGGCCGGCAAAAGACCGAGTTTTTCCAGCTTTGAAATCACCAGGGGGTTGGCCTCGTGTACGTTCTTGCCTTCCAGGAAGGGGACCGAAGCATCAAAACAACCATGATCGTCCAGAGGGGACAATACCTCCAGGCCGTATTTGAGCCCGGTGTCGTAGTCCTCGCGCCCGTGGCCCGGGGCCGTGTGCACCAGGCCTGTCCCGCTGTCCAGGCTGACGTAGCCGGCCAGGACTATGGGAGAGGGTCGCTCCAGAAACGGGTGTGTCGCCTGCAGATTCTCCAGGGAACTTCCCAGAGTCCGGCCGTGCTCGGTATAATCCTGCCACCCCAGGACACCTGCCACGCTCTCGACCAGTTCGCAGGCCAGAAGGTAAAAGCCTCCCTGGGCCTGCACAAGCGTGTATTCCAGGTCAGGATGCACGGCAATGGCCATGTTCCCGGGAATGGTCCAGGGGGTAGTGGTCCAGATGAGGGCGTATGTCTTTTCCGGATCCGCCCCGGTAAAAATCTTCAGCAGGTCTTTATCTTTTACCGGGAAGGCCGCGTAAATGGAAGGGGAGGTATGCTGGTCATATTCCACCTCAGCCTCGGCCAGGGCGGTGCGACAGTCAATGCACCAGTAAATTGGCTTTTTACCCCGTATAACCTGCCCTTTCTGGATAAATCTTCCCAGTTCCCGGGCTGTGGCGGCCTCATACTGAGGATGCATGGTCTGGTAAGGAGCATCCCAGACCCCCAATACTCCCAGGCGTTTGAATTCCTTGCGCTGTATACCCAAATACTTTGCTGCGTATTCCCGGCACAGCCTGCGCACGGTCAGGGGCGGCACCTCCTTGCCCTTGGCCCTCAACTGCTGGTCAACCTTATGTTCTATGGGCAGGCCGTGGCAGTCCCAGCCCGGGACGTATTCTGCCCGGAACCCGTGAAAATTTTTGGATTTAACAATGATATCCTTGAGGACCTTGTTCATGGCCGTGCCTATGTGAATGTTGCCGTTGGCGTATGGAGGCCCGTCGTGCAGGACGTAACGGGGGCAGTCTCTGCCGGCCTGGATCATTCTGGTGTAAGCATCCGTCTCTTCCCAGAATTTGAGGGTCCCGGGCTCATTCCGGGTCAGGTTGGCCCGCATGGGAAAAGTGGTCTGAGGAAGGTTCAGGGTTTTTTTGTAATTGGTCATGGGTTTGCCTTTTTATAATAATTGCGTCCAGGTATCCGATAAACTATGCTTTGGGATTAGCACTACAGCGAAACTTCAAAAATTTATAACCTGTCTCAATTGGGGACAGGCACTTTTGCTGTTTGAAAACTTGCAATTGAACAAAAAATCAGGCGGCAAAAGAGCCAGTCCCCGGAGGTCAATATATAAGTTTCGCTGTAGTGTTAGGGCTTAGCACAAATTTCGAAACAACATGTTGTTTCATTTTTAAAGAAAGCCAGGAGGTTTTGCCCACGGAACACACGGAAGGGCACGGAAGTTTTTAAAGCGTTGCGAAGCAACGCATATTCCGTGAAATTCCGTGTATTCCGTGGGCCTGGTGACTCACTAAAGATAAATAAATATTAATATTGTCTCATTACCAGCATGAAGTCAAGATTTTATCCGGCTCAAATGAGCCTGAAACACCACAAAACATAGCTTATTATATCCTGAATGCCTGATTAGCCATGCACCAGGCAACCCCATAATCCAAAACCTGATACTCAAATACTGCTGGCAACTGAAATACAATATGCAACCCTACACTGATATAAAACAGCCCGCCTGCATTCTTTGCGGCAGGGGTCTGGAGGTCTGTCCCCTGTTCAGGATCACCTGCCGCGAAGACATGAGTCCCCGGGGCAAGGCCTTTCTCCTGGCAAACATCGGCATGCAGGGCATAAGCTCCAGGGAGGCCTCGAACCTTGCAGGACTTTGCACCGGGTGCGGCAGGTGCGCTGATGTCTGCCCTCAGAACATGGACCTTCCAGGCCTCATCGCACGGCTCAGGTTCGGGCATCCCCAGTGGAAAAGCTGGTTGTTCTCCAGGATATTGACAGGGGGTTCTTTTTATCTTCCTCTGCTTGCCCAGGGAGGTCGTCTTTTTCCTGAATCATCCGTGGGCAGGTCATTAGCAGTCCCCCGGGGTAATGCAGGCTCTCTATTCAGGGTCCAGCCTCCCAGGCAGCACTCTGGCAGGGCGGTCATCTTTCCCGGGTGTTTGGGACGCTTTGTACGCCGGGATCTGGAAAAAAAAGCCGCAAGCTTACTGACATCTGCCGGCCTTGATGTTCTGCCCGTCCCGGACTGGAAATGCTGCGGATTTCCTCTGGGACAGGCTGGTTATCTGCAGGAGCAGCAGTCATCCATGCAGTCCAACCTGAAAACCTGGGAGGAGCTGGGCAGGCCGCAGGTCTATGTGTTCTGCGCCACCTGCCGGGCCGGGCTCACTTCATCGCATGCTGCTCAAGGGCTGCCTCAGGAGATCCAGCATCTTGCCGCAAATACTTTTTTGCTGTCCCGGGTATTGCCTGATTCAAGGATTGAGTTCCTGCCTCAGGAACCGCCACAGGAGCTTGTCTGGCACGAACCCTGCCACGGGACAAAAGACACAGCCCCGGCACTGCAAAACCTGCTGTTGAAAGCGGGGTTGAACCTAAAAGTTGCTTCGGAACAGTGCTGCGGTCTTGGTGGGTCCTTTCGCCTGCAGGCTCCGGATTTGAGCCTCAAACTTGCCCGGGAACTCTGGCAAAATATCTTGCCTGAAGGCCCTGGCCTTTGCCTCACTGAATGCGCAGGCTGCATGATCCAGCTGGCTTCGACAAGTCCACCCGGGACAACTGCGGTGCACTGGCTGGAGCTTTTTCAGGACGAAGATACAGAACATTTGACTTAAGCCCGGGGAGTTTATATTAAGGAGTAAGGCATCTATTCACCAAATATTTTTGGCTCTCGCCCGCTCGAAGACTCGCTTGAGTCACAGAGATCGCGGAGAAGAGAGGTCAGTTTTTCATTCCTGCGGGTTGCAGTAATGAAAAAAGGCTCCCGCCCCAGGCGGGGAGCTTATGATTCATAGCCCCCAACTCGGGGGATATGAATATTATATCTCTTCCTCGTGCCTTGCTCTGCGGCTCTAGGGCCGCTTCGGCCCGGGCGTGAGATATTCTCTTCTTTACGTGACCAGTGAATATTTTGGTAAAATATGTGGTGAATAGTTACGGAGTAAGTTTAACTTCAAGCCCCTGAATCCGTGCAGTTTTTTGTAATTGATTCAGGTTTCAACTTACAGGACAACTAATTTTGTCAACAGAAATGTGCCTGCTGCTGGACTTGGGCAACTCCAGCATCAAACTGGCCCTGGCCGGCCTGGACGGACTAAGGCCGTCATTTGAACTGCCCACGGATATCAGAGAGACCCCTGATTCCCTGGGGCTCAAGGTCATGGCATATTTGCAGCAGGAGCAGGTAAATCCCGGTAACATCCATGCCTGGCTTGCAGCATCGGTGGTGCCCCGCCTGAACCCGGTCATAAAGAGCACCGCAAAAAAAATCTGCAGTGCAAAGGTGTACCAGGTGCCTGGAGATCTGTATCCGGCCATCAAAAACAATTACCAGAATCCTTCCGAACTGGGTGCAGACCGGCTGGTGAGCGCTTTTGCCGCCCGCAGGATGTATCCCGACTCCGGGATAATTGTGGTGGATTTCGGTACTGCAACCACTTTTGACTGCATAATAAAAAACGAGTACTGTGGAGGACTAATCAGTCCAGGCATCTTTTCTTCGGTGCAGGCCCTGAACACCCTGACGGCAAAGCTGTCCTGGTTTTCACTGGAAGAAGCCGACGAATCGCTGGAGATATGCCGCAGTACCGTCCAGGGGCTGACCCAGGGTACTGTATTCGGATTTGCCGGCATGACCGACGGCCTGATATCCAGGCTCAAAAAGCTCATGCCCGGGGATACGCTGGTGGTGGCCACCGGCGGAGGAGCAGGCGTAATAGCCCCGGTTTGCAGTTACTTGGATGAAGTACAGCCATCTCTGCTGTTGCAGGGTCTGCTGTATACAGCAATAGACAATATAATTTTAAACCCAAGGAGTAGGCAATGAGTGTAATTTCGGATATTCTGGCCAGGCAGATACTTGATTCCCGGGGCAACCCCACCATAGAGGTGGAAGTGATTCTGGAATCCGGCATACTGGGGCGGGCAGCCGTGCCCTCAGGCGCCTCCACCGGTTCCCGCGAGGCCCTGGAACTCAGGGACGGCGAAAAGGCCTATGGCGGCAAGGGAGTCTCTCTGGCCGTGAAACACGTAACCGAGGACATTGCCGGCGACCTCATCGGCATGGACTCCCTGCGCCAGGTGGAGATCGACGAATTCATGATCGACCTGGACGGCACCGAAAACAAGTCCAAGCTTGGGGCCAATGCAATGCTGGGGGTCTCCATGGCAGTAGCCCGGGCCGCGGCCACCTACACCGGCCTGCCCCTGTACCAGTATATCGGCGGGATCAACTCCAAGGTCCTCCCGGTTCCCCAGATGAACATTATCAACGGCGGCGCCCACGCAGCCAACAACCTGGACATCCAGGAGTTCATGGTCATGCCCCTGGGGGCCAGCACCTTTTCCGACGCCCTGCGCATGGGCACCGAGACCTTTCACACCCTGAAAAAGCTTCTATCCAGGGATGGCTTATCCACCAGCGTGGGCGATGAGGGAGGTTTCGCCCCCAATCTCAAAAGCAATGCCCAGGCCTTTGAATACATAATAAAGGCCATTGAGGAGTCCGGATACCAGCCGGGCTCGGAAATAGCCCTGGCCATAGATGCTGCAGCATCTGAATTCTTCCGGGACGGCAAGTATCATCTTGCCGGGGAAAACAAAATCCTGACCTCGGATGAGCTGATTGATTATTACCAGGAACTGGCCAAGAAGTTCCCCCTCATAAGCATCGAGGACGGACTGGCTGAAAGCGACTGGGAAGGCTGGCGCAAGTTCACCTCCGTGGCCGAGGACACCATGCAGATAGTCGGTGACGACATCTTTGTCACCAATCCTGCCATACTGGCCGAAGGCATAACATCCGGTGTGGGCAATTCAATTCTGATCAAGCTGAACCAGATAGGAACATTGACCGAGACCCTGGATACCATAGAAATGGCCAAGTCATCGGCCTATTCCACGGTGATTTCGCACCGTTCCGGGGAGACTGAGGATTCCTTCATCGCCGACCTGGCGGTTGCAGTGAACGCGGGCCAGATCAAAACCGGCTCTGCCAGCAGAAGCGACCGCCTGGCCAAGTACAATCAGCTTCTGCGCATCGAGGAGGAACTGGAAGAGCAGGCCATCTACTTCGGCCCGGCCATCGCCCTGCAGTGGTTTGGAAAGGAATAAAATCGGCATGGGGCATGGAGCATGGGGCATGGGGAAGACAAAAAGCAGAAATTCAGATGAAAGAGGGGGGGGCACCATGTCTTCATCGCCCCCTCGCCCCCTCGCCCCCTCGCCCTTAACTCACAACCACTCCGGCATAGCCCACAACCTGGGAATAATCTCCTGTGACGTCTCCTGAAGTGGAGTAATCAATAAATTCCGTGCTCCTGGCACCGAGTTCCCTGGCGCAGGCCAGGCCCAGGGTCATGGGCATGACACCGCACATGGATATCCTGTTCCGGGTGACTATCTGGTGCAGTCCCGGGGGGTCCAGGTCCAGGATCTTTTCTATAGCCATGTGATCCATCCTTTTGGCATGTTCCTGGGGCACAAAATGGCTCATATCCGTGCTCACCACCAGGGATACGTCCAGGGCCAGGTCCCTGACTGCCCGGGCCAGGTCCTCGCCGGCCTGCAGCAGTACCTGGAGATCGGGCTCTGCTATGGCTATGGGCACTACCCTGCACCCGGGAACAGCCCTGGCCAGAAACGGCAGGACCACTTCCAGGGAATGCTCGCCCTGGTGGGCCTGGTAATCGAA
>PWSL01000293.1 GCA_003563255.1 Desulfonatronospira sp.
AACCTGTCTAAATTGGGGACAGGCACCCCCGCACTTATTTTTCTGAAGGATGATTGACAGGTTTTAAAAATAAGTGCGGGGAGAGCCAGTCCCCGGAGGTCAATAAATAAGTTTCGCTGTAATGTTATAGTATGTATTAATATCAATAAAGCGAAATTTATTTATCCGCCTTTATAATCATGTTCAAGGCCGGCACACAAGGCTGTGTAGATACGGGCTGCGCTGGTGACTTCGGCAAGGCTGGTATGCTCATCAGGGGTATGTGCGGTCTCCAGTGCCCCCGGACCGAGGATCACGGGTTGGGAACCTGCCTGGTAAAACAGATTGCCGTCTGACTGAGAGCGAAATATATTCTCGTAATACGGCACACCCAGGTAATGATATACCCTGTTCAGTTGGTTGGCCATAAAATGCTCATTGCCCAGGTCGTATCCTGAATATGAGGATTCAAACCCGACCTCCAGGTTCAGGTCCGGGATAAAATCGTGGGCCTCCATGGCCCTTTGGCGAATAAGGGTCTTAAGCTTTTTCAGGTCCATGCCTGGACGCAGATGCAGATCAATCCAGGTCTCGCAGCGGTCCGGCACAACAAAGCCCGCCCTGGAAGAACTCATCTCTCTGATGGAATACACAAGGTTGGAAGCTTCCTGCTGAAAAAGCTCGTGCCTGCCCAGATGTAAAAGGATTTTCAGCATGGACTCCACGGCATTATGTCCCAGTTCCGGCAGGGAGGAATGGCTTTTACGGCCGGTGGTTTCCAGGAAGGCCTCCAGGTATCCGTAGTGGGAGTAGCAAACTGCCAGGCTTGTAGGTTCTCCAATGATCACCCAGGGAGGGCGTATGTTTTCCAGGAACACCTCACTGCCGTCACCGCTTTCCTCTTCCCCCACCACCAGGGCCAGACCCACCGGAGGACGTTCTGTGGGTTCAAATGCGCCGGCCAGGGCCATCCAGGTCTCCACCATGGCCGCACATCCGCCCTTCATGTCGGCGCTGCCCAGCCCCCTGATGATGCCGCCCTGTTCATAAGGCCCTTCTTCTTCAAAATCCCAGTCCGCAACGGTGTCCACGTGCCCCACCAGGTAAAGCAAAGGCTCCTGGGATCCCATTGCAAGAAGGAGGTTGAAGCGGTCCTCTTCCACCTCCTGGCGGGTCACCTCAAAACCTTCGGTTCTAAAACGATCTTCCAGGTAAACCTGGATATCCTTTTCTTTACCAGAGGGGGAATAAATATCTATCATCTCCACCAGTACAGATAAAAGCCTCTGGGGATCTATCTTGCGAAGCGCCTGATCTATTCTTTCATGCATAGCTGGATCTCTTTGGTGTCTTTTTCTTCTGCACTATGGATTTTCTGCCGCTTTTCGGCCTTTTCTTCTTACCGGGTTTGGTTTTGGCTTTGCGACTGAGGTTCATGCTCAAAAAAACATGTTCCTTCATATCGTCAAAGCCCTGCTTCTGAAAGAAACGAATGGCGGAAACATTATCCCCGGCGGTATCCACAATGACCATGCGCACACCCGTCTGCTCCATCCGCCTGACTATTTCCTTGAACAGGCGGTTGCCCACTCCGGCGTGCTGCATGTTCTTGCGCACCCCCAGCCAGGTCAGGTAGCCGTACTTCCATGCAGACCTGGGCTTTTCCACTGTAGTGGCCAGGGCAAAACCAACGATATGTTCGTCTACTTCGGCCACCAGACAAAGCTCGTTGTCAGTGCTGAACAGGTTTATAATCTCATATTCGTCCCAGGTGCGGTAAAGGCTGGTTGAAAACTCGGCTGTAAAGACCTCTTCACCTATATGAAATACAGGAGCCAGATCATCAATACCCATTTCCCTGATACGAATTTTTGGCGCCTTTATCTCCTCTTCCGACGTGTCCATTTCCTCCTCCGGTTAAAAGTTTCAGGCCCTGAAGACCTTGCCGGGCGAATCAGCAAAAAAACCCCGGGTATCCAGGACCGGAACATTCAGGCTGGAGGGATCCAGATCCCGGTAATCCCTGTGCGCGGTACAAAGAATAACCAGGTCAAACTCCCCGGAAACCTGCACTGATTTGCGCCCTGCATAATGGGCATATTCTCTGGAGGGCTTGATAACCGGCACAAAAGGATCATTATAATAAACATCCGCCCCTTTATTTTCCAGCAGCTGCATTATCTTGTAGGTTGGCGACTCCCGGTCGTCATCCACGTCTGGTTTGTAAGCCAGTCCCAGGATCAATATCCTTGATCCTTTCAAGGACTTATCAAACTCGTTCAACACCTCCATGACCCTTTGCACCACGAAATAGGGCATGGAAGTGTTGATCTCTCCTGCCAGCTCGATAAAACGCGTGGCCACATCGTACTCCCTGGCCTTCCAGGTAAGGTAGAAGGGGTCAATAGGGATGCAGTGCCCTCCCAGGCCCGGTCCCGGATAAAAGGGCATGTACCCGAAGGGCTTGGTGGAGGCGGCCCGGATCACCTCGAATATATCAATGCCCATTTTCATGAAGGCTGTTTTCATCTCGTTCACTAAGGCAATATTTACGCTTCTGAAAATGTTCTCCATGAGCTTGACCGCTTCTGCTGTCCTGGTGGAAGATACCGGCACCAACTGGTCAATAACCCGGCCGTACAGGGCCATGCCGGTCTCCAGGCAGTCCCGGGTGATGCCTCCGCAGACCTTGGGTATATTCCTGGTATTGAACCCCGGATTCCCAGGGTCTTCGCGCTCTGGAGAATAGACCAAAAAGACATCCCGGCCGATTCTAAGCCCAGCGGACTCTATGCGGGGGCACAGTTCTTCATCCGTGGTGCCGGGATAGGTGGTGGACTCCAGGGAAACCACCTGGCCGGGCCGCATGACAGGGAGGATTTCCTCCAGGGAGTTTATCACGTAGGTAAGATCCGGCTCGCGGTGTTTATCCAGGGGCGTCGGAACACACAATATCAGGGCATCCGCCTCCCCAGCCCTGGAAAAATCCAATGAAGCCTCCAGTCGCCCCTGCTGCACGGCTTGCTTCAAAGGCCTGGAGGGGATATGTCTTATATAGCTCTCACCCGCCTTGATACTTTCAACTTTTTTCGGATCAATATCCAGGCCAAGTACCGGGTATCCCACTTCCAGATAACGAAGGGCCAGAGGCAAGCCCACGTAACCCAGCCCGATTATGCCTATCCTGGCTTCACCGGAGTTCAGTTTATTGATCAGCTCAATTTTCATAGTCAACCCCATCTCCAGGGCATGGTCAGCTGCCCGCTTCAGAAGTTGTGATCTGTAATCTGTTATCTGTTATCTGTTATCAGAAAATCCAGATAAGTGATAACATATTTTACCTGATTCCTGAAAAGTAAGCATTCAGAGGGTGCCGGAACCGGCCAGGGGACAGTCCCCGCAACACCTTTCCTGCACTTCCTGCACAAAAAAAATGACAAACGCGTATCTGTTCAGCGCTTTTAAGGAAAGCAGGGGACAGACACTCCGCCGGATAGTCCGGTCGTTTTACGGTTTGAGGTCGGCAAAAGTGCCTGTCCCCGGTGGCCGAGACGATAATTTACACAAAGTGTCGTTGTAGTGATATGTTTCGCTGTAGTGCTAAGGGGAATTTTTCAAATAATTCAGGGTTTCCCTGTATCTTTGCAGTCTGTCTTCCAATTCTTTTTTATGCTGAGAATCAAGGGAGTTGAAGTGCTCTTTGTTGTACTCTACCTCAAGTCTTCTGACTTCTTCTTCAAAATAGCTGATATCTTTTCTCTGTCTCAGCTGTTTTTTGGCTTTGAAATAGAGACCGCTTAAGTAATACACAACAAAATATGTTATGAGCAGAATTATTGAAATATAGAACAGGTAGGTCAGCATATAAAACTCGAAAAAAACGGGGTGACTGTCACGGGTTGGAATATTCTGTGCAATTATCCAAAAAAAAGGCCGGGGAAAGCAAATCCCGGCCTATGATTTTCTTGTGGCGGGGCCGACGAGACTCGAACTCGCGGCCTCCGGCGTGACAGGCCGGCGTTATAACCAGCTTAACTACGGCCCCGCATCATGGTGGGCGGAACAGGGCTCGAACCTGTGACCCCCGGCTTGTAAGGCCGATGCTCTCCCAACTGAGCTATCCGCCCTCTTGAAAGAACAAAATAAACTTTGCATCGCCGGTTGTCAACACTTTTTTTATAAATTCTCCATATATTCATTTACTCTGTTTCTAACCCTGTCAAACACGGTGTCCTGGTCCTCTGCAGCATCCAGGACCACTATTCTTTGTGGCTCCTGAGAGGCCAGCTCCAGGTATCCTAACCTGACCCTGATGTGAAAATCCAGGGCCTCGGCCTCAAATCGCCCCTCGGAACTGGTGATATTTTGTACCATGTTCCTCTCCAGAGCACGTCTAAGTCCTGTTTCCGGGGACAGGTCCAGCAGGAAGGTCAGATCAGGCCATGTCCCGTCAACTGCGACCCTGTTCATGTTCTGCAGGGTCTGTACATGCATCTCCCGGCCGAACCCCTGGTATGCCACAGTTGAATCTATGAAGCGATCCGAAATCACGGTTTTGCCTGTATGAAGGGCCGGGCGGATTACCTGCTGCACGTGCTGGGTCCGGTCAGCCAGGTACAGAAAAAGTTCCGCCTCCCTGGTAAGATCGTTGTTTTCCAGGGAAAGAAGCATCTTACGCAGTTCCTTTCCAAGCCTGCTTCCCCCCGGCTCAAGGGTCAGCAGCACTTCCCGTCCATTGCCTTCCAGGTAATCCTTGAGATGCCTTGCCTGCGTGGACTTGCCGCAGCCCTCTATTCCTTCAAAGGTAATAAACACCGTCCTTCCTTTCTGGTGGTCTGGACGCTGGCGGTTCCGGGCCTGGGGGTCCTTTCAGGCTGAAATACATATCTGCCCAGGGACCTCTGGTAGTCCGACCAGGTTCCTGCTGTTTCTTCAGCTGCCTGTCCCCCTCCCAGAGCCTGTTCCAGTGTCTTGATCTTGGCGTCCAGGTTGTCTGCAAAATGCAGCACAAAAGCCTCCCTGGTCTTGGGCCTTTTGGGAGAGCCGAACTCCAGTTCTCCGTGGTGGCTTATGATTATATGCTTAAAATGCATAATGAGATCAGCATTAAGCTCTTTGGCCTTGTCCAGGAAAGGCTCCAGCATATCCAGGCCCAGGAATATATGTCCCAGGAGCTTGCCCTGGTCGGAATACTCCCTGCTTGCCCCGGGCAGGATCTCCCTGGCCTTTCCCAGGTCATGAACAGCTGCAGCAGACAGGAGTATATCACGGTCCAGGTCCGGGTAAAGATCGCAGACCTGGTTGCAGATTCGGCTTACGCTCAGGGTATGTTCAAGGAGTCCCCCCATGTAGGCATGGTGGATACTTTTGGCGGCCGGGGCCTTTAAAAGGGCCTTTTTGATATCTTCTTGGGAAAGTACCTTTTTTATCAGCTTTTTCCAGGCCGGGTAAGAGATATTCTGGTGCAGAAATAATAGCAGGTTCTGGTGCAGTTCTTCCGGGGGGATGTCTGAAACCGGCAGAAATAGTCCCGGGTCAGCCTCTGCCTCATCCACAAACTGCATTTCTTCAATATTGAGCTGTACCTGCTCCCCGAAAACCTGTGAATTCGCCCTGATATGCACCAGCTGTTCCTCGGGGATATCCTGAAAATTGCGGCTCAAGGGGTTCCAGATGCGGGCCTGAATCTCTCCGCTTCTGTCCTGCAGGGTCAACTGCCAGTAAGGGCCGTTTCTGGCCTGAGCCTGCCTGGCCCTGATAACCATGAAAAGGTCTTCAACCTGCTGCCCGGCCTTGATATCCTGTACAAATTTTTTTTTGTTCTGCATGGTGTTGTAAATAAATAAACATTGGAGTATGAACCGGTGCTTGATTGATTGACTGCAACAGGCGATACAGCCAACCGGCGATTATATAACATGTATCTGTTCAGCGCTTTGCATGTCGCATGGGAACTGGCTCTTCCGGGACCCACTTGTCCCAGAAATCGAGTCATTTTGAGCACAAAATGATGCTCAAGTGGGTCCCGGAGTGCCTGTCCCCTGCTTTCCTTAACAGCTCTAAACAGATACGCGTGAAAAAAAATGGGTTGCGGGCATAGCCCGCCTTAGCATAATATTTTAACCTACCATGCTATTAATCAATTCACAAGGATAAACTATGGCCAGCAAAAAAGGAGAAAGCAGGGTCAAGGTATTCCGGGACTGGTGCAAAGGATGCGGCATATGCGCAACCTTTTGCCCATCCAGTGTCCTGAGTGTGGACAAGCAGAACAAGGTTCGGGTGGATCAGGAGGATGAGTGCATCAACTGCGGATTCTGTGAGATACATTGCCCCGATTTCGCCATCATGGTCTATCCCAGAGATGAGCGTACCCCCTTTGAGGCTAACATTGAAGACGTTGCACCCGCCACCCGGGAAGAACTGCATAAGATAAGAAACAGCAACTCCAAGTAAGCTCGGCAACATAAATAACTTGAGAGTTCAAAGTTCCTGGTTCTTCGTTCCTGGTTGAAAAAAATAAAGTCAATAAATTTAGATAGATATCTGGTCTGGCCCGAAAGACATGTTGAGCTGCCAAAAAAGCTAATAAAAATAAATGGTTACAAAAAAAACTTTTGACTGTCCAGATAAATTAATAAGGTCACCATTCAGGGGGTCCTCTCAGGGGGTCCTCAATGATGAATAATGGCACAAGGCCTGAGGACTGTCCCCCGCTAAGTAATAATTGTGCAGCTTCACAATATTTCGCGTCTGTACTTTTAGTGTTTGTGCAGGAAAAGTGTCGCGGGGACTGTCCTCGGCCCGGTATCTTCCCCCTGAATGATTACTAAATAAGCAGGTTTGAAATGGCCTCCAAATCACGCAAAAACAAGTTCACAGAGATTTTTGCCCTGGGCAACGAAGCAGTGGTGGAAGGTGCCCTGCTGGCGGGTTGCACCTTTTATGCCGGCTATCCCATCACTCCCTCGACAGAGATAGCCGAAGAAATGGCCAACAGGCTGCCGCACCTTCGAGGCGGGGTGTTCATCCAGATGGAGGATGAAATAGCCGGCCTGGGAGCGGTCATAGGAGCTTCCCTGGCCGGGCGTAAGGCCATGACCGCCACCTCAGGTCCGGGCTTTTCCCTGATGCAGGAGCATATCGGCTATGCCTGCATCACCGAGGTGCCCCTGGTGCTGGTCAATGTCATGCGTTCCGGTCCAAGTACCGGCATGCCCACCAACCCGGCCCAGGGAGACGTACAGCAGGCCAGGTGGGGCACTCACGGGGACCACCCGATAATCGTGCTTTCAGCCTGCGATGTCCAGGAGTGCCTGGAGATGACTGTCACTGCATTCAACTATGCCGAAAAGTACCGCACTCCGGTTATCCTGCTTCTGGATGAGATCACCGCCCATACCAGAGAAAAGATCAGGCTTCCAGACCCTGATGAGTTGAACATCTTTTCCAGACTTACTCCCAGCATGCCTCCGGAATGGTACATGCCCTACGAGGACAACATGCGCGGGGTGGCTTCCATGCCTCCTCTGGGGTCGGGCTACCGCTATCATGTTACCGGCCTTATCCACGATGACCACGGATACCCCACTTCAAATCCCAGGGAAGTGGAGCAGATAATGCATCGGCTGTTTCGCAAGATAGACCAGTTTTTCTACGACATCCAGATGGTGGATGAAATCATGTGCGAGGACGCTGAGGTATGCGTAGTGGCCTACGGTTGCGTGGCCAGGTCCGCTGCCCTGGCGGTGCAGCAGGCCCGGGAGCGAGGCATCAGAGCCGGCCTTCTCAAGCTCAAGACCCTGTTTCCCTTTCCCAGGCCAGCAGTGGAAAAGATGCTGCGACAATGCAGCAGCATCCTGGTACCGGAAATGAATATGGGGCAGATATCGCGCGAGATCAAGCGCGTCAACAACGGGCAGAGCAAGATACTTACCCTGAACAGGGTGGACGGACAGATCATCACCCCGGCTCAAATCCTGGGCAAAATACAAAAAGGTTGAGACCATGGCCAAAGTAACCCAGCTCGTTCACAATTACCTCAGGCACTCCAAGAGATTTCCCCATGTATTCTGCCCCGGCTGCGGGCATGGCATTGTCCTGGGCTCGCTTATCCGCTCCATTCACTCCCTGGGGCTGGCAAAGGACGACGTGGTCCTGGTGGCAGGTATAGGATGCTCCGGCAGAATCCCGGTCTATGTGGATTTCAACACCATCCACACCACCCACGGTCGGGCCCTGACATTCGCCACCGGCATCAAGCTGGCCAACCCCAGGCTCAAGGTCATAGTGATCATGGGCGACGGAGATGCCCTGTCCATCGGGGGCAACCACCTCATCCACGCAGCCAGGCGCAACATCGGCGTCACCGCCCTGGTACTCAACAACCATATCTACGGTATGACCGGGGGACAGAGTTCCTGCACCACTCCCATGGGCAGCTTTTCCACCACCACGCCCTTCGGCCAGCTCGAGGAGGAATTCGACATCTCCAGGGTGACCAAGGTCTGCGGCGCAAGTTTCGTGGCCCGCACCACAGTGATGCAGGCCAAAACCATGGACTCCATGATCTCTGAGGCCGTCCTGCATCCCGGCTTCGGGCTGGTGGAAATCATCAGCCCCTGCCATACCCAGTACGGGCGCAAAAACAAGTTTAAGAGCTGTGTGGATATGTACAAATGGCTGCAGAAAAGCTCCACCCCTCTGGAAAAATTCAAGGAGATGTCTCCGGAAAAGCAGGAAAAGGCCATCGCCACGGGCATCTTCGAAAAAAGGGACTGCGAAGGACTTGAAGAAAAATACGCCCGGATGCGCCGTAACCTCAGAGGAGAACGCTGATGACAAACGACCTGCATCTGGACAGATTCGAAGTCCGCTTGTCCGGGCTCGGCGGGCAGGGCATACTGACCCTGGGTCGCATCATGGGGCAGGCCCTGGCCCTGGACCACGGCTACGAGGTCACCCAGACTCAGAGCTACGGACCTGAGGCCCGGGGAGGGGCCAGCCGCTGCGACCTGGTC
>PWSL01000379.1 GCA_003563255.1 Desulfonatronospira sp.
AATGACTCTAGGCCTTGGCCTGGAAGAGCCCTGGAAGATAGTTGATCAATGGCTGGACACCAGCAAGTCTCCGCATGATCTCCATATTCGTATCAGTGCTGACAGGGGTTCCAGATTCCCCCCTAAGCCGAACAGTCAAGTTTGTAATTAATTGACTGGATCAGTTATGGGGAAAAGTTGGATTTGTTGTCTTATGGTTATCAGCGTGTGAATGGAGATGAAAATAATTTCAAGATATTCGAGGCAATCAATTTAATCGCTTGAGAAAAATGATTTTTATATAGCATTGCTATGAGGCCGTGTCTTGAACAGCAGCAACAGGGCTGCTGAGACTGCAAAGGCCAGAAAACCACCCCTGGAACCAGTCAGAAGGATAATGAGCACGCCCATGCCAAAAGAACCCAGACAGGTCAGCCTTACCCAGAAATGGCTATCCCGGGGAATGAATACAAGGTTTAAAGGCAAAAATCCCAGGGTAAAAAATGCTATGTCATTGGGGTCGAACATGCCCCCAAATCTAAGCCGTCCCGCTTCATAATTGAGCAGGGAAATTAAAGAATAAAGACCTGCACCGAGACAGCCTGTAAAAGCACGATGTATAAACGCCGGACAGAACTGACCAGCTTGTAAAAGACAAAAAGATAAATGAGCACAAAAAGATATGTTGGAATAACAGCATGGAAAGCCATTCCTTTGTGGTGGGCAAAAGGAATTCCCAGGATCATGACCAGGATTAATGCCATGTAGTACTTGATCTGACGCTCCCGGAACAGCGGTGGGCCAGGCAAAGCTTGCAGGTACAAAATCACAAATCCCATGGTCAGAATTCCCATCAGCATTGCCGGACGGAACTGACCCAGCACAGGAAAAAGATCCTGCGGCCGGGCTAAGAGTACAAAAGTCCAGATGCAGAACAGGAAAAAGACAAACGCTGTTCTTTCTTCAGGTGGGTTATTTGCTTGGATGGTGTTGACTGATTGCATGGTGGTTCAGTTGGCTGTGTTCGTTAAGAATGACTTAGAGACTGAGAGACTCAGGGACTAAGGGCTTGAAGAACGACCAAGAGACTGAGTGATTTAAAAACAGTCGACAGTGTCAGTGACAGTGACTGTGGGTTGATCAGTCGGCAGCGTCTGTGTCTGATATGAGAAAAAGCATTAAGGTGTGAAGGTAAATCATCGTTTGCTGCAATTAAAGATAATGAAATGATAACAGATTGTTATGTGAACTTCTTATCAGGAATTCTAAAAAGTGCTTCCAACGTTTGGCCTGCTTTTTCCCATGTATAATGCTCAGCAACCAGCTTGCGGGCGGCTGTGCCAAGTTCAATGCAAAGCTCTGGATTATCCAAAAGTTTGATTATCGCTTCGGCAAATTCTGGACCAGTCTCAGCTCTTAAATAATGTACACCAGGTTGAGCCTGGATCGCCTCCATGCCGAGAGTTGTAGAGATAACTGCCCGCTGCAGAGCAAAAGCTTCAAGCACCTTATTTTTTATTCCACTGCCGATTTGCATGGGGTTGACCATAATCGGGACACTGGCTGCAAAACCAGGCAGGTCATCCACAAAACCTGTCAACTCTATACCTTTATGTTCATGAGCTGCTTGCTGCAACCAGGTTGGTGGGTTTTTCCCCACAATATACCAGCGAATATCCTGCTCCTTAATCAGTGGCCATACATGTTCCAAAAAAAATCTAATCGCAGTAGAATTTGGTGAAAAGCTTAAAACACCCCAGAAGATGACTGCTCTTTCCTGGCTTATTCCGATCCCTTTTTGATAAGGCATGTCAACGCCGTTAGGCACCAGATATATATTATCTTTATTCCTGTTCCTTTGCAAAAGACAATGCAGATCAGCTGGTGAGACAACAGTGACTGCATCAAATTTATCAGAAACATTGTGCTCAGCTCGCTTTGCCCTACACAAATAAATATTTCTTCGCAACCACGCACCAGTGGAGGCCATTGGCTCAAGACCAAACCTCCTCTCGCGAGTCAGAACGCTACTGTCACAGATATCCAGAATTTTACGGCCAACCGAAATCCCCTCCAGGTATTGAGCCATCCCAATACCACAGATGAGAACAGCGTCAATTTTTTCTTTTATAACTATGGAATAGATTTCTTTGCGCACCCGTTTCCAAAATTCCGGATTAAACCTTTTTGCCAGATGGCATTCTAAAGGATAAAGAAAGCGCTTCCATGAAACCTTTCCATCCATAGCCGATAGATGCCAGGTTTTTGCGAACACTTCATTAAGGCCGGAATTGTCGAGTTTCGAATTTACATGTTGTCCAGGGAAAAAAGCAGCAAAACAAGTATGTCTTTTAGAAAGCTCGCGGCTCAAGTGAAATACCCTTAGTGTATGGCCGCATTGAACAGGAAAGGGGGATTGACGATCTAATACCAATATTTTGGTCATAAAAAAGTACCTATGTTTATATTCTCTTCTTGATATACCTAATGACCTTCTTTAAAAAAATAAGTCCATTATTAAACAAAATAGCTCCACTTAATTTAATGTCTTTGGAGTTCCAGTGATCGATTATTACAGGCTCTTTTGATGAAACTGCATGAATATAGCTTTTAATTATTGACTTTAAACTAATGTGACCGCGCATCGCATTAACTACACCGTCAGTTATATCTCCAGGATATCTCAAACTTTCAAAATACGTGGCTTTTGGGAAAAAATCAGGTGGTTCATAATTAACTCCCAGAAGATCTGCTGCATAATAATATCCATACTCATAACCTGTTCGACTCAAGAAATATGAATAACCCGGCAGTCTGGGGTTGATTTCGGTCAAAAAAAACTTCTGTGTTTTACGATCCATGACGTATTCAACGTGCGCAAAACCTCTCCATCCTATTGACTCCAGAACTTTCCTAGTAATTTCAATTAACTCTTCATTTTTTTCAATGGTTCCCGCATATAAGCGACTGGTTGGAGTGCCCTCAAAGTTCAAAGAGGTTCTTAACCTCTTGATAGTTAAAGCTGCTCTGCAACATCCATTTTGATCATAAAATACATCGCAGCTCCAGTTATCCTCCATTCTAGAATCGATCCATTCCTGTATAATTAATCCAGAATCATTCAAGGAGAATTCTTTTTTATTGATTGTATCATACAGAGTTTTAAAAGCACTGACAGCTTTTTCAGGAGAAAAAACGCGAATATAATTACCTCCTGCCAGACGCGTTGGTTTAATTATGACTGGAAATTTAAAATTTTTTATTTTTCTTGATACAGATGCTTCTGAATCAACAGCTATGGTTTTTGCAACAGATACATTCAAAGACTTGCATAATTGATGACATTTCCACTTATCAAATGCTTGATAAAGCACATTTTCGCTTACTATGTTCAGTAAAAATCCTTTATTTTTTAATTTTGAGCTATATGCACTTAAAAAATAAATACTTAAATCTCCAGATGGTACAATAACTCCTCTAAATGGAAGAGAGGTCAAAAAATAAAAATATTTATCAAAACCCTGATTTAAAGGAGGTGACTGAAAATAATAAACCAACCCTGAGGAATATTTGGCAGGACATCGCTTTTGACTGCTCAGACCTACCACGTTCAAGCCATGTCTGAATAACGAATGAATCACACCTTCCGCGGTTCGTGTTTCGCAATCCATAAGCATTACGTGGCGTTTTTCCTGAATGGTAGAATCCATTGTTTTCATGTTTCAACTGATTCTGCGGATTTGCAATTATCAATTTGTCTGTAAGATTCACGGGGATCATGGATTTAAAAAAAATTCTTTTTGGAACCGGGAAAGACTGGATCCCTCTAATCATAATCTCCCAATACGCGCAAACTCTCTTCTAAAGTCATAAACCACCACGTCAATTGACAAGAGGCAGGGTCATTGGCAAGCAAAGACAGGTCAAGCTTGAACGGCATAAACTGTTTTAACCGGGATTTAGAAAAGTAAGCGTTCCGCCGGAATTCTATCAAGTCCTTGTTGATCCAGCTGAGTTCGGGTGAAGGAAAACCTAGCTTAGGCATTTTAGAGATTTTTTCGTCTACAAGATTGTCGCAAAGCCTACGGAGAACAGGCTTGAGAGTTGCGCCATGGAAACGTGCTTCGTCTGGCAAGATCTGTCCTAAATTTATTACCGGATCAGTGAGATAAGGGTAAAGCAACTCTGCTCCTGTGTTCGATGATAACCTATCATTTCTTTGCATCATAAAATGTATAAACAAACGCAAGTTAGTCTCAATACAACGGCCGGTGTGCTTTTGCGAACAAAGGGGCGCGCGTTCAAAAAGAAGGTTATTTGGCGCCACATCCTTAATTCCCATTTGCGCGAGTATATTTGTTTCCCTTGGTTTGTAATCAACGTTATGAAGGCGCCGGATGAACCAGTCAATGTCATGTGTTAGAAGATTGGCAAGATGTTTAAATTTTTTGCGACCAGTCCGACTAAGGCATTTTGCAGAGATTTTGCTGATTGGTGAAGGGATTTTGCAAAGTTTAGAAATTTTATATTGGAGATTTATCACAGTGCGAAGAGTGGGACTGCCAAACAGGAAGTCAGCCCCATCACCACACAAAATGGCGTCACAGCCCTGAATATTGTTCAAGAGATGGAGCAATACAATATTATTGAAGTGACGACACGGCTCCTGTATACGAGAATTAACAGTCTGGAATAATTCTGGAATTAGTTTTGGACCAAGAGAAACTATTTCATGTTTGATCCCCAATTTCCCGGCTACTAGTCTTGCTCTTTCTAGTTCCGGGTTGGTGAAATTTTCAATCGCAACAGAAAACGCGATACACTCTTTAAAATATTCTCTACTATAGGCTACAAGCAATGCTGAATCAATTCCACCACTCAACGGTATGGCAACTCGTTTAAATGTTTTTGCCATCTGAGATATGGATTTCCTTAAAGCAGCATCGGTCTGCTCTACCCATTGCCGGAAGTCAGGTGGTCCATCGAGCGCTTCGAATTTTACTTTATAATACCGTTGCTGTTCGCCAGGATTCCCGTTATTGTCAATTGTCATCAATGATGCAGCAACTAGCTGGCTGATCCCAGCATACAAGGACTCTTGTCCGACAATGGCGCGTAGACTTATTGAATCTTTCAGTCCTGCTTGGTCCAATTTTATTCTTTCTATCCATGGAATCAATAGTTTTATCTCGGAACCACCTATTATATCCCCTTTTGCTTCGACTTTAGAAAAGTAAAGAGGTTTCGATCCCCACCTGTCTCTAATAAGGTATGCGATGTCGCGTTTAGAATCCCTGACCAAGACAGCAAATCCTCCATCAAGATCAGCCAAATGTTCCAGACCCTTTTTTTGCCACCACTGGGCAAACAACGCCGCATTTTGGCTATAGCTATGAAATAAACCTTCCTGCGTATCGCAGAAATAACCATCGAGAAATACTTCAATGCCTGAACCAACGAACCAGGATTCTTGATGCAAGCTGCGATGATATATTTCCCAAGGCCCGGCAATATGAAGTATTGTTTTGCCGAAAGTGCGATTTGAGAGCTGTTTTTTTAGGTAAATATCTAAACTACTCGATATAGGGAGGCCATTTTCTGGCCTGCGGCGAAAGAAGAAAGCAGACATTTCTTTTCCTTTCTTCGAATATGTAGAATGCGAAAGTCAAACTCAGCAAAATAAGTTGGAGGGTGGTTTATATGCTAATATGTTCTTCCAGCTCAACTAGGGATATGCTCTCAAAACCATCTGCTATGGCAAATTTTAAAAAGGCTTCGATTTTTTGAAGAAATATTCTCTCATCAGAGAATGTTTTTACGAATGGTCCCAAATTTCCTTTCAGGCTTGTTGAATGAAAAGTAAGGTTTATGAAGGGGTAATTGTTTTTCTTCATTCTTTTTGCCAACTTGATCATGTCAGAAGTTTTCGTTAATTCAGGAGATAGCCAAATCATGTTCAACAACCTCAGCCTTTCAAGAATTCCTGCAACATGGAGTCTTTTAAACCAGTGCGAGTTCAGTGACCTTAATCTTCGCAGAGAAAGCTCAAAATCAGGCTGTAAAAAACCAATAGTTACGGGAACCTCCAGCAAAGGGCCTGCTCCCTCCTTGCTTTCCATGCCCCTGGAATTAAACTTGAATAAATCCGGCTTGAATGCAGTAAAGTCAGGTCCCTGATACTTTTCCCAACTGACAAAAGGTGTCACTGATGAATCAACACGATATCCAAGCAAGCAAAGTGACTTAGCCACGGCGGGACCAAAACCCCAGCGCCCGGCTCGGAAGGAAAACGGCACAATGCCGAAGCTTTTGCAAATGGTCTCATGAAGCACCGTCATTTTTTCATGAATTAGCCCGTCTGGAAGGTTGCAGAGCATGGTATCGCGTTCTATTATGACTGCTTTCTCGTCAAATGGAGGCGTGTTCCAGGGATGGCAGTGCATGCCGATCTCGCACTTTCCCTGTTCCAGGATTTTTTTCAGGATAGCCACAGATAGGGGATTGGTAGCGACCGGGTAGCTTACCAGATAAGTGGGATTTACCCCGTAGTTATCGAAGAGGCGCTGCAGGTCTGGAATCCTCTCTATGTTTGATACCGGGTTGTCTGTGGCTGAATATCGGTCCCAATTGTCTTCTTCAGTGTCTATGGTGATGATTAGTTTCAATTTGGTGCATTGGAGATTTGTGTATTGGTTTAGGGGTTTTATCCAATCAGCTAATCAACTAATATTTTCAATTAACTTCGACCTGAGAGATGGGTCTTGATCAAAGGGACAGCTTCCTCCAGAAAATACATGATTCTGTGATCTGAGCCTCTGGCCCGGATGACCACTACTGCAGCGTTGTTTTTTCGCTTGAGAAGAGTATCCGTAAAGGTAAAGAACTTGCCGGCATATTGATTCCTGATGATCCTGTGGTCCATCTGATACCAGAAATAAACATCACTCTCACTGGACTGATGGCTTCTCCTGCTTTTGTTGATGGCAATTTTATTATCCGACCCTGCAACCTCCTGTCTGGAGACCTGCCGGTGCATCCAGGACCGGCGATAATCAATAATTTTGCGCTCCCTGTCCTGGATGCCGAAGTACCCGATATAAAGCTCTATCCTGTTGTTCTGCCCATCTTCATAGACCCTCATGAGCTCCTCGTGGGCCGGGAAAGGCCTGAGACGCTGGTCCAGGTCATCAGTTTCCCAGGCAGAAAAACCTGCCATATGACTTGGAATGAGAGTCAAGGGACTCTCCAGTTCCACATACCTGGGATGATAATAATGCACCAGGCCGAGAGTCAGGGCTAGGACCGGGATAACGAACAGATAGGAGGCAAGACGTTTTCCGGAGAAACTCTTCTGCTCAGGGTCTGACGATTCGAACTGCTGCTGAGTCTTATCAGGAGGCGGACTGTTGTCCTCTTGCGTGCGCCTGTTTTTGTCTGTCCTGTTCAGGACCATGCTGAAGAGGATCATTACACCGAAACCAAAAAAGAAAATGACTGAAGCGGCAAATGTCTCATAAGGACCGTGCAAACTCGCTCCCTCATCATAAAGGGCATATATCCCGATCATGGCTACCCGCATACCGTTGACCACGATTCCGATGATCAGGGCCGAGGAGATCAGAATGATTTTGCGGACCAGGGTGGACTGGGTCATAAAGGCCAGTGGAACCGCCAGGGCAAGAAGGGTGACGATCTGGTTGACGCCGCTGCACCCGCTGACCACCAGCAAGGAAATATGAGGCATCATTATCAGGATTTCGTCACGGAAAACCGAAAAACCCGCAGCCCTTAAAAGCAAAGTCGAGATCCAGGCTGTAATCTGCTGGAAATAAATGGCGAAACTGCCCAGCAGATAATCTATGCAGCCGGTCAAAAATATGAGGTAGCTCACCGGTAGGAACAGATACTTGAAATAGGAAAACCCGCCCAGCAGCAGGATAACCCCCAGCAGTACCGGAACAATTGAAACCTGCTGAACCAGGATAGTGCTGCCGATCTTACCGGCGAACAGAATAAAGCATCCAGTTGCCAGCACCAGGGTCCCGGATACCAAAGCCGGTTCCGGCTGGAGGCTGCGGATATTGCTTCTTTGAATCCATATCAGGTACAGGCTGACTGCAATTAAGAGTGGAAAGTGGGCCCCGCCCAGTGTATGCCACTGTCCTAAAATATGGGATATGGGTTCCTGATAGAGCAGGGCAATGAAAGTGATCGGGAGCGAGTAGAAGAACAGGTGCAGCAGAGTGACCTGGATATTGATGGAATGTAAAGTTAATGTGTATTTTGCCATATGTGTTGTTTGATTATTGGTTTTTGTGTCAGAGTCTGTGACTGTGCCAGTGTGAGTGACTGTGTAAGTTTCAGCTAAGAAGGAAGAGTATCTCACGCCCGTTCGAAGACTCACTAAAGCCTGTATAGTTTGAAAATTAGAGTATTGGGAAATTGGTTAAGAAAAAAGAGCTTACTTCCACTAATCCACCCCGTAAATTCATGGGAAAGTATCTTTACTCAGGCATTGATTGTTTGGATGCTACCGAAGACCTTTTTGGCTTCGGTTGCAATGTTCACGGCCATTGCCTCACTCACGCCGGTATGCGTGGGAAGGGTGACCAAAGTGCGGGCGATGTGCATGGCTCCGGGAGTCTGCACGTCTAGATCAGCCAGCTCAGGTCTGAGGGCCTCCAGGTCGCACAAGGCCCTGGGATACATGCAGCGCACGCCAAGACGGACCAGATCGTCCACCCGGTCCTGCTGTTCCACCAGGAGGGGATAGCGGAAAGGGGGAAACGTTACACCTTGAGCATCCGTTTCCACGCCAAAGGCTTTGTTATAAATTTTCGCGATGAGTGAACGGTGCCGGTCAAGACGGCCCAAATTATCCAGGGCTGAGTCTCCCAGGCATTGATACGCCAGGGACATTCCAGCCACCTGGAATCCAGGATCATAAACGGTGCGGCCAAGGCCCAGGGGCAGTTTTTCCAGGGACCAGTAAAGTCCG
>PWSL01000077.1 GCA_003563255.1 Desulfonatronospira sp.
CGTCCACCAATGATCCAGCACTCACTTTTGAATACTATTTTTTCTGGTATTTCTCCATTGCCAAAAGTGAGTGCTGGATCCAGATACGCTCCCACGCAGAGCGTGGGAGCGATAAGAAAAACTTCCGTGTCCTTCCGTGTGTTCCGTGGGCAAAAGCTCTTGGCTTTCTTTGAAAATGAAGCAACATGTTGTTCCGACATTTGTGCTAAGCGCCTACAGCATATCATCCAGGGACAAGGCTTTGAACTGTGCCTTGTATTGCTGATGCGAGGCCAGGATATTGCCGGCTTTTCTGCGAAGCCCGGCCAGGTTGATGTTTTTCCTGTTCAGTTTCACTTCAGCGAAAAAGAGCTTTTGTTCCATGTCATTGACCGCCACTATATCGATCTCATTGGTGTTTCCCCGTTCCCATGAAGGTCCGATGCGGTTGAACCGGCCAGACAATTCCATTTCGTGAAGGAAATACTTTTCCAGAAATGGACCGCAAAAGGTATCCAGGTCCCGCTGTACAATACGGCGTACATAATCAAGGTTGCCCATCTCCACGGCGCTTAAATTTTTGAAAATAAAGCGAAACCAGAAATTGAGGAAATTATCCTCTATGGCGTATTTCAGATTCCTGCTGCCGGGTTTGGCAAAAAGCGGCCTGACCTTGTGGATGATGCCGTAGTCTTTCTCCAGTCGGTCCAGGTGTCCGCCGATGTTTCTGCCCAGGATACTTTCCATTTCAGGCCTGGCAGTCCTGGAGCCGGCAATAAGGGAGAGAATGGAAAAGTAGGTTGCATGGTCCCGTCCAAATTCATCAATCAATACATCCCGGCCCTCGTACAGAAAGAAGGAATGCTCATCCAGCACGGCCTGGATCATCCTGTCCAGATTCATGGCCTGTTGATCCACCAACAGTTCAATATACTTGGCGATTCCTCCTGTGAGCATGAAGAAGCACAAAAGATCCATGGGTGAAAAATCCGGATTATGATCTTTTATTATCTGTTTGAGGACCGCCGTACTCAGAGGCTTGAGCACAATCTTCCTGTCCGCCCGGCCATAAAGGGGTTCTTTGCTGTTTTCAAAGATCTTCTTCATCAGGGAATAAACTGACCCGCAAAGCACCAGGTTCATTTTTGAGCGTTCTTTGTATGTGTCCCAGAGATGCTGAATTTCCGAGTACACAGACGGGTTGACCGTGCTGAATTCCTGGAATTCATCAATGGCCAGGGTAAACGAGCGGCTGACGGAAAGCTGCAGGAGGTATTCGAATACCTGGGAGAACTTTGAAAGATTGCCGATGATTTTCACACCCAGTGAGTCCTGAATGATTCTGCAGTACTCCTCACAAAGCAGAGCTTCACTCTTTTTGGCCACAAAAAAATAGACAAGCTCATCAGAGGCAAAGGCCTCTCTGATGAGCCTGGTCTTGCCCACTCTTCTCCGGCCGACCACAAAGGTCATCCTGCCTGCCTGAGCGGCCTGCCTGCGGGTATCCCGCAGCGTCTTCAATTCGGTTTCCCTGTCATAAAACTGCATGGATTTACCCCTGATTTATGAAACCATGGTTACAGTAATGTCCGTTACAATAACCGTTTCCCAGGATATGGTCAATAAAAAAATAAAACTATACGTAACCATCGCAAATAGTCCTTTCCTCCGGAGATAAACGAGATCGTGGACACCGCACTGCAGCCGGCGGAGGATAAGGATGAGCGCTACAAAAGGGTCCGGGATATGCACCAGGCCCTGGAGTAAGAGGTGCAGAAGCTTCAGGAGAAGGAGCGTCTCCAGGAAGCCTCCCGATAGTGCTTAGCGAGGGACAGTCCCCAGGCCTGGTGCCAGGGACTAAAACTGAGTACCTCCTGAATGCTTACTCACAAAACCTTGCAAAATGTCCCAAATTATGCTCCAACCACAATCAGATGACAATCTTGCCGCTTTGGTTAATCTGGCTATAAAAAACCAGCTGAAAATTATGCTCAACGGAATCAACAAGACCAAACGAAAGTTGCACGAGCTGGAGCAGGAAATAGAATGAGCACCAATGAGTTCTATGACCTGCATTTATCCGGGAAGCTTGGAGACGACATCAAATACATCCGATGGGCTGGTGAATATGAGACCCTGAAGAAGCTTGAGCAGGACTACCAAGCCCTCGGATGAACCATGAATGAGGCATTTATGCTTAATGTTCAACAGTATCTGATAAATAATTCCTTGGATGATCTGGCTCTGGAGTTTGGGGTCAAGATCAGTACCTATGCTGATCGTGTAGTTTTAAATTATTCCATGATCGACTCTCCGCGTTTTCATCCTGTCTGCGATGAGTGCAGGGGGTTGATCCTCTCCTTGGATGATCTGGGCATTCTTTCCAGATCTTTTGATCGCTTTTACAACTATGGCGAAAGCTTAGAGCATAAGGGGATTGATTTCAACACCCTGGTTGCCATGGACAAGGAAGACGGCAGCCTGATCAACGTCTACCACGATGGTATCAGGTGGAATGCGGCCTCCCGAAAGCTGGCGTTTGCTGAGGGGAATACGGATTCAGGCGGTATTTTTTTTGATCTGTTTTGTCAGGCCCTGGACTGTGATATACAGAAGGCCTTTTCTAACCTGCCCTGGGAAAATACATATATTTTTGAGCTCTGTTCACGCCAGAATCGGATAGTCAAACGCTACGACGCACCTCAGGCTTATTTTCTGGCAGCCAGGGACAAGTATACTGGAGAGTATGCCGGGTTTGACACGACAGCCGAGTTGTCCAGGATTATTGCCAGGCAGGGTGCTTCTGTTATTCTCCCTGGGACATACAGGTTTTCTTCTCTTGCGGAGATCATGGATGCCATGAAAGCACTTGACACCCTTGACGAGGGATATGTCTGCGTTGACGAGGCAACAGGGCTTCGCCTCAAGATCAAGAACCCGGCGTATCTTGCCGTCTATCATCTTAGAGAAAATGGGAGTATCAGCCCAAAACGGATCGTGAGCCTCATCTTTATGAACGATCATGAGGAGTATCTGACTTATTTTGAGGAAGACAGGAAGTATTTCCAGCCTTACATCCTCGCCTATCAACGATTAATGGACAATATCCGGGAAAACTACGCTCGCTTCAAAGATATTGAAAACCAGAAGGAATATGCCCTGGCCGTCAAGGATCTGGCAGTGAAAGACATTCTATTTCAGTTACGTCGCGGTCGATCCATAGAGCAAGTGTTTGATTCACTGTTTGAACATAAGAAAGTAGAGCTTATTGAAGCATTTCTATGAGGTAACAGTGAAGCCCTCTTTTATTTAGGCCAGGGTCGCTGAGACAAGGTTTACGCTGAAGTGGACGGGTCCTGGGGCTGGATGTTTTTTTTTATTCGCCGTGATACATAATCAATCATTTTGATCATGAGTTCAGGCAGGTCTTCCTGCTGACGATAGACCATATAAAAGCCTTGACTTAATTCTCCCTCCTTCAGCTCTATGGGGACCACTTCATTACCCAGCAATTCCTGGCGAAGCATGAATTCCGGCATGAGCGAGAAGCCCATGCCGGCCTGGACCATGGATTTAATGGCCTGGTTGCTTTCTGAAAAGCATACATGCTTGAACTGCTTCAGGGTCAGGCGATGCCTCTTCAAGAATTCGGTGAATTCTATGTAGATTCCTGCCCCTTCTTCTCTTAATACCAAGGGAGTCTTTACAAGCTCCTTTATGGAAAAAGGTCCTGGATTATCTGAATGATTTCGGCCCTTGAACAAAACAAGAGGAGCCCGGCCGATTTCCCTGGACTGCAGACCTTTGTTCTGAGGGTTCACCCCGGTAATTCCCAGATCAAAAATACCGTTTAATAGCCCCTGAAAGATTTTTTCGCATTTCAGGACGCTCAGGGCCACCCGTGTATCGGGGTATTTGTTCTGAAGGGAATTGAGGATTTCCTGAAAGAGGTATTCCCCGGCAATAAAACAGGTGCCCAGGCGCAGGGTAGCCATGAGCCTGTCTGCATGCCGGTCCATGCTCTGAAACAGTTCTGCCTGCAGTGTTTCCAGTTTGACGGCGTATTCGTAAACAGTCCCGCCTTCCTGGGTGAGTTTAATCCTGCCTTTTTCCCGAATGAGCAGGGGGACTTTGAAATAGTTTTCCAGGGCCTGGATCTGGAGGCTTACAGCGGGTTGAGTCAGGTATAGTCTTGTTGCTGTTTTGGAAAAACTCTTCTGGTCCACCACTTCCTTGAAGGTCTTCAAGGCATAAAGGTTGAGTTCCATTGGGCCACCTTTTTCCGTGTTTTGCTTGCAACCTTTTACATAGCAGCCTTGAAGCCCTTAGTCCATAGAAAAAAAGTAACCATTCAGGGAGGCCCTTGCTGGTGATTGCCGGCAATCACACCTCAGTCGTGACCGAGCTCTGTCCCTTCAGTACTGCCTGTACAGGTTCACATAACCTCGCTTTTGACTTTTTTTATTTGTGCAGGAAATGTGTCGCGGGGTCTGTCCTCGGGCCGGTATCCCGCGTCCCCTGAATGGTTACATAGAAAGTCGCTCCGGGATTACAGGAAGTCTGCGTTTCGCGCAAACCGGCGTCATTGCCCGGAGGGATGGAGGAAAAATCATCCTGCCCGCGCTGGACGCAGAGGAGGCAGTCAATAGAATTGTTCTGATCTGTACGCAGCATGTTCAGCAGCAGAAATGCTGGTATGCAGACGTCTTAAGTATTGGAGGTCCGGTGTTTGCCTCGCCGGACCCCCCGGATGTGCTTTTTGATGTCTCAGGGTTAGAAGGAAGGTATCTGTTTAGCGCTTTGCGTATGGCACGGGGACTGGCTCTCCCCACACTTATTTTTTAAACATGTCAACCATCCTTCAGAAAAATAAGTGCGGGGGTGCCTGTCCCCTGCTTTCCTAAAAAGCGCTAAACAGATACAAAGGAAGCAACATTAAGTTTAAGGCTATCTAAGCCAATCCACATGCTGCTCACATTCATCCATACTTACAGGCCTCATAGCATGGCACTCCATACAGTTTTCCTTGCCATGGGTGTAGGGTTGCATATTGTCGTGACAGCGCATACAGGTTTCCACGTTTTCATGGGGTTGATGTTCTTTCTCAAAGGCACCTGTGTCAGCCAGCTTATTGAGCATGTCAACGGTTTTAATCACGCAATCTGCAGTGAGACCGCCACATCTGTGTTTTCTTTCCTCGGAGCCGCGGGCTACGCCTGCTTCCTTCATCCACTTGGTCACAGAGACGTGACACAGGCTGGAGTCCACGGGTACCTTGGGCAGGTTCATGCCTGCGGGCTGGTATTCCGGGAAGGGAAACTTCATGTACCAGGCCATGAGTTCGTCGCACAGTTTGCCTTTGGTCTGGTTGTCCACGGGCATGGCCCCGATAAGTGTCAGGGGCGGTACCAGGGCTCCACAGATGGAGGCCCAGCCGGTGCGTACCCCGGAAGAAAAGACCCAGAACATGGAAATGGGGAAATGGGTGTAGGGTTCACCTACTTCCTGAGCCAGATAGCCGAACAGACCGTCGGCTGCTCCCGGGCCTCAGCCGCCCCTTTCCATGTAGGACTTGAAGGCCATCTCTGCGGCGATGTCCTTATCCAGCTTCTTGTAGGGAAAATCACCGGTAATGGCTGCACCGGCCTGCCCGGCTCCCAGCAGGGAATGACTGGCGAAACCCATTGTTCCGGCAACAGCCACTCCGGCCATGGTGGTGCCCATGCCCTTTAAAAAACTTCTCCTGGAATTGTGATGTGCCTGACTTTGCATAAAAACCTCCTTAATTGGTTCCTGGGTTGAAAAGATGACCAGAAATAAACACTGGGAATAGTCTAATGGTCAGTTGAGATATTAGTAATTTGTACCAAATAAAATGGTCAAATTAAAAAAACTTATGGGCTCATAAAAGAGATTTATATCACAAGTCAGGCATATTTTTGCCTCAATGGCAAACCTGAAACCAAGCCGGGAAAAAACTTCTGTTTGTAGTCACTGAATATTATCGCGCTTAATTTGTATAAAATCCAAGATGATATCTGTAAGGCCTGGCAAAACAAAGGAGGTGTGACATGTCAATTCAGTCCGCTACCAGTTAATATCTGACTTTTGCAGTTGCGTCATATCACTACAGCGAAACTTATAAAACTTTACAACCTGTCAAAATTGGGGACAGGCACTTTTGCCGGTTGCTAATTTGCAAATGCTTCAAAAATTATGCGGCAAAAGAGCCAGTCCCCGGAGGTCAATAAATAAGTTTCGCTGTAGTGATATAAAGCCTTGACAGAAACTTATGTTTGCACTACTAAAAAAAGTGGAGGGACATGGAGACTCAGACAGGCTGGAACCTCGACCTTTGCTGCCACTGCTGCCACCGGGATGCCCCCGTGCTGTCCGAAGAATCAACCAAATCAGAAAGACGCAATGCTCTCTGGAGGAACAACCCATGCAGGTAAGTGTTACTTGCGAAAAGGATATTTTTATCCTGAGCCTGGAAGGCAGGCTGGACCACAAGGGTGCCTCGGACCTTGAAGACGCTTTAACGGCACTGCCGGGAGAGCCGAGTCATCTGATTCTGGACATGCAGGGCGTGGACTACCTCTCGAGCATGGGCATCCGCTCCCTTATTGCCTGGGAGAAAATTCTTAAAAAACGTTCCGGAGCGATCATTTTATGCGGGTTGCCCCCCGGGGGCGCTCAAATCCTGCGGGTTGCCGGTCTGCTTGATCTGTTCCGGACGGCCGGGAATCTGGACACGGCCCTGGGCCTTGTGTCCGGAGCCACGCGTCCGCAAGCCGGGGAATCCTTTGTCAGTAATGCTGTTTTCTACAGCATCGTCCATCACCCGGATCATGTCTCATGGCTCGACTGCTGGGGCTGCGAAGTATCCAAAGACCGGTCTTTGTTGCCGATCTCTCTGGAAGAACTGGGCATCAGCTTCGGCCTTTCCGGCCTGGGCGGCACTGCACAGGACGCTGAAACCGCCCTTGGTGCTTTTGTAGCCACTGGCGAGGCTGTCGCGGTTGTTCCTGCGGACAGCCGATTTCACCCGGACTGGATGCTGGGCCATGCTCCTTCAGAATCGGTTCTTTTCGTCAGGCGTGCCCTGTCTTTAACGGGTCAGCCTGCCTGCACCGTAGACGTCGCCCCGGATGCATCATCGAAGGAGCCTTTTTTCTTGCAGACCGCCCTGGAAGATATCTTTGCCCGCCTGCAAGACACTTCTGCCGGGCCGGTTTCCTGGGCCGGCTTTGTTGCTGCCGGGCGCGGGGTTGACATATCCGGAAGATTCTACCGGGATGTCCAGGAAATGGACCGTGATGTCCCTGCCGGAAAGTGCAGCTTCACTGACTGCCGTATCTTCGCCGCCGGGCTGCTTCATGTGGGGGCAGGGGAAGGTACAGGCCGGGAGGAGGCCTTTAGCAGGGATGTCCTGTCCCGATTTCTGCCTGGTGCTGACCTGTCAGAAAAGTTTGCTTCCAGGAGGATTTCCTGGGCTGCCAATGCCCTTGTTTTTGATTCCCTGGCCGTGGACGAGATCACAGCTCCTGATGAGATCAATCATTTGATCAGTCTGGATACCCTCGGCAGCGTATGCCGGCTTGAGCCTGATTCCCGGTGCGCATCTCTGAGGCTCTGGGTGTATCTGCCGAAAGCTGTTCGCACCGGCGAGGAAAAGAGACTGCGGATTGAAACGCGCGCCTGCAAGCCGCTCAGCCATGCAGGAGAAATCGTGGCCCGCAGGATATATAACGATTCCGCGCGCATGGTTTTGGAGCCCCTGGCCGGCGGGTTCAGCGCCGACACCTATCGTGTTCACAGCTATGACGCCCAGGGACGCGAACTACTGCCCACGGTCCTGAAGATCGGCGGCAAAGACTGGATCGACCGGGAAGTTTACGCCTATCACCAACATGTACAGAAATTCATTCTGAACAACAGCACGACCATCCTTGGCACCGCTGAACACGGCGACACGGCCGGCCTGCGCTACAATTTCCTGGGCATCACCGGCGCCGGCTGCAGACTGGAGATGCTCAGGGATCTTTATGCCGGCCTGCCCGAGCAGGATCTGCAATCCATTATTTACAGGGTTTTTACGAGTATTCTGAAACCATGGTACGGACAGCCCAGATGGGACATCCTGCGCCCATACATGGATCACGATCCGCGCCGGCTGTTCATGAACATCTGTACTGATGCAGAGTCTTTCCTGGGCATTTCCTCAAGCAGGCAGACACTGGCCTGTCCCGCCCTGGGCAGGGACCTGCCCAACCCCTACAATTTCCTGGAACACGGCTATACCCGTCGGGCCGGGCAAACCATGCGCTGGTATACGTCCATCATTCACGGCGACCTGAACCTGGCCAACATCCTCATGGACGACAACGACAACCTTTACGTTATTGATTTCTCGGAGACGCGGCAGGGCAATATCGTCTCCGACCTGGCCAGGCTTGAAGTCATTGCCTGCCTAGGCATGAGCAGGATCAAAGACGAGACGGACCTGCGCCGCGTGGTACATTTTGCGCAGGCCCTGGCCCAAAACGAGACCATTGATCACACGCCGGACTACGACTGTTCCCAGGATGATCCCCTGCTTGGCAAGGCTTACTCCCTGGTGCGGGTGCTGCGAAGCCTGGCCGGTAGAATGACAATTTTTGAGCATGATCCCGTTCCATACTACCTGGCCATGCTGGAATGGATCCTGCCCATGGTTTCCTACCGGGACATCACGGTCATCAGGAAGCAGGCCGCTGCGTACTGGGCCGCGATACTGGCCGAACGGATCATGGACCTTGAAAAACAGCCGGACTGAGGAGGCAGGATGTCTCCGGGCTTATAAGATGATGCGCCTTACAAAATGTCAGGAAATGAAGAATTCTGGAAAAAACCAATTACAGAAATGGAAAGATAACCATTCAGGGGGTCCTCGATGGTGACTAATGGCACAAGGCCAGGGGACTGTCCC